>NZ_DCYC01000103.1:0-43289 GCF_002330965.1 Arsenicicoccus sp. UBA2120 | reverse complement strand
ACTGAACCCGGGGCGGTTCAGTGGGGCCAGATCGGTCAGTACCTCCCCGTCGGCGCGGCGGCGACGGCGGTACGGTCTGCGGCGTACTTCGACGGTGCGGGGGCGACCCGCGCGTGGGTCGTGCTCGCGGCCTGGATCGTGGTCGGCGTCCTGCTCGCCCTGATCCCGCGCCGCCGTCCCACTGCCGCTTGACCTCAGGGGCAGGCTGGGACGCATGGACTTCTTCTGCTTCCATCGCGACCGGGTCGGCGCCGAGCAGCTTCGCGTGAGCATGGTCGAGGAGCACTGGTCCTACATGGACCGGTTCGACGGCCGCTTCGTCGCCCGCGGTCCGACCTTCGACCAGGAGGGCACGTTGAGCGGCAGCGTGCACATCGTGGACCTCCCCGATGCCGCCGCGGCGTGGGCCTTCGCCTTCGAGGAGCCCGGCTACCAGGCGGGCGCCTCTCGCGACGTGCTGGTGAGGCGCTGGCACAACGTGCTCGGGCGGACGATGCGGTCGTATGTCGGTGACCACCGCAGCGAGAACCTCTACCTGGTGCTGGGATTCGCGCGAGCGCCGCGTCCCGTCAGCGAGCTCGCCGCTCCTGGTGGCGATCTCGTGGCCTACGGGCCGCTGCTCTCCGACGACGGTCGCCAGGAGCTCGGCGTGGTGGCGCTGCTGGCGGCCAAGGACCGGGCCGAGGCCCGCGGGGTGCTGGGTGGCGGTGTCCACGTCGGGATCGAGGTGCACGGCTGGGCGTTCGGCGGTCGACGGGGCTAGCAGGCCCTGTGCGGTGCCGGCGGATCCGCGTACGGTGGCGTCATGCCCGACGCCGCGCGTCCCGATCTGCCGCCGTCGTTCGGCGTCGGCCAGGCCGATCAGCGGACCATGCTGACGACCTTCCTCGACGAGCACCGGGCGGCCGCCACGGCGGTGCTCGACGGTCTGACCGACGAGGAGGCACGGCGATCGCTGGTCCCCTCGCCGACCACCGTCCTCGGGCTGGTCAAGCACCTCACGCTCGTGGAGACGATCTGGTTCACCGAGCTGCTCCTGGGGTCCACGCGCGCCGAGCTCGGCCTCCCCGCCACACCGGCCGAGAGCTTCCTGCTGCAGGACCGGGACTCGGTGGAGTCGGTCCGACACGCCCACGCGGAGGCGTGCGCCCGCTCCCGGCAAGCGATCTCAAGGCGCGCGCTGGACGAGGTCATCACGGGTCACCGGTTCGGGCCGATGACCCTGGGTTGGATCCTGACGCACTGCATCCGCGAGACCGCGCAGCACGTCGGTCACGCGGAGATCCTCCGCGAGCAGATCCTCGCAGCACGACACTGAACGAGTGGTCCAGACTAGGCGGACGCGACCGTGAAGTGCTTTTCGCCGCGCGGGTTCTCGAGCTCGTCAAGGACGGCGATGGCAAGGTCCGGTGCAGTGATGCGTGACCTGCCGTGCGCATCCTGCAGCAGGGTCGTCGTTCCGCGCTGGTACGCGCCGCTGCGGTCGCCTCGCTCGAAGACGGCCGGTGGGCTGAGATAGGCCCACCCGTCATACGGGTGCTGCCGACAGCTCTCGAGCTGGTCAAGGCTGGCCTGCGCGACGTCCCGCCATTCCGGCGGAACGTATGCCGGATCGTCGATGACCCGGGTGTGGGCCGCCCTGGGTGACCACAACGGGGCTGACCCGCCGACCACGAGGACCGAAGTGGCCGCCCGAGATGCGGCGTCCAGGAACCGGGCAGTAGCCGGTGCGAGTCGATGTTCGTCGCCCGGTGGGAACCGGATCGCCAGCACGGCCGCGTCGACACCGTGCAGCACTGGTATGAGCGCCGAGTTGTCAGCGACGTCGAGAGGCAGCACTGCGTGGGAGCGCAGCGCCCCGGACGGCGCTCGGCGGGCCACGGCCACGACGTCGTGCGCCCGCGACGACGCCTCGTCGACGATGGCGGAGCCGGCCATGCCGGTGGCACCGAAGACGGCGATTCTCATGACATGTCCTTTCGTGGTGCGGGAGAGGGAAGCTGGCCGAGCACGAGAGCGGTGAGAGCGACGGCGAAGCCGATGAGCTGGGTCGGGGTCAGGGACTCTCCGCCGACCACAGCGCCCAGCAGAGCGGCCACGAGGGGCGACAGGAGCCCCAGGAGGGCGGTGGGTGTGACAGGCAGGTGCCGGATGCCGGCGAACCAGATGCTGTAGCTCAGCAGCGCGCCCACGATCCCGAGCCAGGCGTACCCGGCCAGGGCAGGCGCGTCGATGTCTGGTGGGACGCCGTCGATGAGTAGGGCAGGCAGGAGCAGCAGGATGCCGGCGGCGGTGAGCTGCCACCCGGCGAGCCCCAGGGCCGAGACATCGTCCGGGCGTCCCCACTTCTTCGTCAGGACGACGCCGGTCGCCATCGACGCTGCTCCACCCATGCCCGCGAAGACGCCGATCGGGTCCAGCGAGGCGGCTGGTCCGAGGACGACGAGGCTGACGCCGATCATCCCGACCAGACCCCACCCAACGCGCCGAGCCGACAGGACCTCGTGCAGGAACACCACGGCGAGCAGCGCAACGACGATCGGCTGGATCGCTCCGAGCGTGGCCGCGACACCACCAGGCAGGCGCTGGGCTGTGACGAACAGCAAAGGGAAGAACGCCGCCATGTTCAGTCCGCCGAGCACAAAGCTCTTCCACCACCACGACCCACGGGGCAGGTGGCGCGCCAGTGCGAGGGCGACGAGTCCCGGAGGGAGGGTGCGCACGAGCCCGGCGAACAACGGGTGTCCCGCGGGTAGCAGGTGGGTCGTGACGATGTATGTCGTGCCCCACACCGCAGGCGCGAGGGCGGTCAGCGCGATCCAACCGACGTTGACGGGCGCGGCACGGGTGGGTGTGGCGGATCGGGTCGTCGTGGGCATGTCCCCAGCGTGCGGGTCTGCCCATCCATGAGTCCAACACATGGTTGTCATGCCAGTGATGAGCAGGGATGATGGATGGATGGAGCTGCAGCAGATGCGGTATGTCGTGGCCGTCGCCGAGGAGCGCAGCTTCACACGCGCCGCCGAGAGGTGCTTCGTCGTGCAGTCGGCCCTCAGCCACCAGGTCAAGGCGCTCGAGCAAGAGCTCGGCGTGAGCCTGTTCGCGCGGACCTCGCGCAGGGTCGAGGTCACTGCAGCGGGGGAGGCTTTCATCGTCGCTGCCCGGGCGAGCCTGCGTGCCGCCGACCGCGCGGTCGTGGACGCCGCGGCGGCAGACGGGCAGGTCCGCGGCGCCCTGACGATCGGGGTCATCCCCACGGTCGCGGCGGTCGACATACCTGCGGTGCTGGCCGCGTTTAATGCCATCCACCCGGCCGTGAGGATCCGTCTGCATGCCGGGGGCAGCGACGACTTCGTCACCGAGATCGCCGCCGGACGGCTGGACGTCGCCTTCCTCGGGCTGCCCGATGCTGTGAGGCACGACGGGGTGGTCACGCGTGAGCTGTCCCGCGAGCGGCTGGTCGCCGTCCTGCCAGGCTCGCACCGACTGGCGGGCCGCCGACGTCTGCGGCTTCGCGACCTTGTCGATGACCCGTTCGTGGACTTCCCGTCAGGCACGGGAGGTCGGGCCCAGTCCGACCTCGCCATTCGAGCAGCCGGCCTCCAGCGCGAGGTCGCCTTCGAGGCCATGGCGATCGACCTCATGTGCGGGCTGGTCGAGCGGGGCCTGGCTGTCGCCCTCCTGTCGGCCGCCGTCGTCCCCGTCGGCATCGACGTGGTCACCGTCCCCGTGACCGACGGACCGACCCGCGTCGAGTACCTCGCCTGGAGTGGCTTCAACCCCACGCCGGCGGCTCGGGCCTTCGTGAGAATCGTGAGCGGATGACTCGGATAGCGACAGCGCGCCGCATCGGCCCTCCTCAGGTCACGTCGCTCTTCCTCCGCACCGGCACCTGGTCGTACGTCGACAAACAGGGTGGTGAGATCTCACCGCTTCGAAGGGGTGGCGATCGCGTAGCCGTGCGCGGTGGCTCTCACCGACGAGCGTGACCGCGGCGTCCGCCCCAACCGTCGCGAGCTGACGGCGGCTGCGCCCGGGCCGGACGGGTCGCCCTGCGGGCAGGTGGGCGGAGAGGCCACAGCGGGCTCAGGATCGGGAACTCGCATGCACAACGACCCATTGCCGCAGGTGGCGGCCATGGATGGGGGCGTTGTGCATGTGAGTTGCGCCGTGGTCCACGAGCAGACGAGGTGCACGGCCGGGATCGGGGCTGCTTTGGGTGGTTATGACCACCAGGAGTGACCCCGATGTCGCGAGAGGCCGTGAAGGGAAGGGATCCTCGCGGCGGGGATCTGCGCGGGTTGCTCAGCTGGAGCGCTCACGCCGGTCTGGTCGAGGCTCACTGGTCGACGAGCAGCCCGAGCAGGAGGGGCAGCAGGGCTGGGTGGGCCAGGGACAGGTCCGACAGCTCGGAGGCCGTGAACCACCCCAGGGCGTCGTGCTCGTCGGGCGCCAGGTTGGCCGGTTCGCCCGACCAGCCGGTCACCAGGAAGGCGTGCATGTCGAGCGTCGGGTCGTCGATCGTGATCCTCACCGGCGCCGGGTCGTGGATGGTGATGCCGAGCTCCTCCAGACATTCGCGCACCACCGCCTCGGCCGGGGTCTCACCATGCTCGATATGGCCGCCGACGAGATCCCAGCAGTCGGGGTACCAGCGGCGCTGGGGGTGCCGGTGACCGAGCAGGACGCTGCCGTCGCGGGACCAGGGCGGCAGCGGCGATCCGGTCAGGCGCGTGGGACATGTGGCCAGGCTACCCAGGGCCCGGAACTCGCCTGCACAACGACTCATTGCCGCGGGTGGTGGCCGCAGATGGGGGCGTTGTGCGTGCGAGTTGCGGGGGACCCGCTGACCGGACGAGCGTCACGCCCGTGATTGGGGCTGCTTTTGGTGGCTATCACCACCCGGAGTGGCCCCGATGTCGCGAGATGCGGTCAGGGAACCGTCGAGAGGCGACTGACGGGGGGCAATCCGCCCGGGCAACCCGCTCTGGCCGGGGTGCTGGACTTCGGCGACCTGTTCGCGGGCGACCCGGCCTGTGACCTGGCGGGCAAGCCGACCTGGGAGCCCGCCGGCTACGCCGCGCTGGACCGGTCCGTCCGCCACCCCTGACGGCGATGGAGCAGGGCGGGCGGATCCGTCATACCTGCGTGCCTGCCTCGATCCGCACCGGGTGCAGGTCGAGCGTGGGGTCCTCCATGGCGTCGGCCGCTCGCCGGACGACGTCGCGGAGCCAGGTGTTGCCGGGGTCCGCGGACTGCAGGGGATGCCAGAACATGCCCTCCACCAGCGGGATCTCGAGCTCGTCTGCGACGGCGATCGCCACGAGCCGGCCGTCGCGCACGGCCCGGGCGGCGAGCCGACGGGGCACCAGCGCCACGAGGTCGGTGCCCTCGACGATGGACGGCAGCGCCTGGAACCCCGAGATCCGCGCCGCCACGCGAGGAGCCTGGTCGACCTCGGCGAAGAAGCGCATCGGCGGGGGGATGATGCTGCCGCCGAACTCGCCGATGGCCTGGGGCGCCGCGGCGACGTCGGCGACGGTGAGCCGGTCGGCCGCCAGCAGCGGGTGCGCGGGGTCGAGCAGCACCACGAAGTCGTCGCGGAACAGCGCGCGGCTGTCCCCCGGCAGCGCGAAGCCCATCGGGCCGATGACGAGATCGACCTGGTTGAAGACGTGCGGCGTGCTGATGGGGCGCGAGGTCGGCACCACGTCGACGCGGATCCCGGGGGCCTCCTGCGTCATCCGGGCTCGCAGGTGGCGCAGCAGCACGGACGCCACGTAGTCCGACGCCGCGATGACGAACGTCCGGTCGCTCGTGGAGGGGGCGAAGCCCGCGTGCAGCTGCAGCGCCTCCTGGACGTCGGCCATGGCCCGGTCCACCCGCGGGGCCAGCGCCTCCGCGAACTGCGTCAGCTCGTAGCCGCGGCCGGCGCGCACGAGCAGCTCGTCGTTGAAGTGGCGCCGCAGCCGGCCGAGCGACGCGCTCATCGACGACTGGCTCAGATGCATCCTCTCGGCGGCCCGCGACACGTTGCGCAGCTCGAGCAGCGCCTGCAGCGAGGGCAGCAGGTTGAGGTCGACATCCTTCATGTGGGCATTGTCCGCCGGGGGCCGTCCTCCGCGCCGGGGGTCGGCGGAAGTCCACCCTTCGGCTGGTATCGACCGCCGCGATACCAGGGCCAGCCGGGTCGCGCTTCCGCCCCGTCGGGTTCCCCGCCAGGGTTGCCCCACTCGTCGCCTGAGCAATGGAGCCAGCATGTCCGCACCGCCCGCCACCCCCAGCCCCGCCGTCGTGGTCAACCCACGCACCGGCCGGCCCGCCGGGCCCCTCGAGGGTGCCATCCTCCTGGCCTGTGCCTGCATGTCCGTGCTCGCGGCCGTGCTCATGGCGCCCAACCTGCCCCGCATCCAGGAGGCCTTCGCCGGCACCCCGGGCGTCGAGGCGCTCGCCCCCATGGTCGTCACCGTCCCCGCGCTCATGGTCGGGCTCACCGCGCTGATCGCCGGCCGGGTCGTCGACCGGGTCGGCCGCAAGCGCCTCCTCGTCGGCGCCCTGGTGCTGTATGCCGTCGCCGGCACCGCCCCGCTGTGGCTGCCCACGCTGCCTCTCATCGTCGCCAGCCGGGTCCTCGTCGGCCTGTGCGAGGCCGTGATCATGACCGCGTGCACGACGCTGCTCGCCGACTACTTCCACGGCGCGCAGCGCGTGCGCTACTTCGGCTATCAGGTGATGACGACGACGATCGCCGCCACCGTGCTCTTCGGGCTGGGTGGCGCGCTGGGCGCCTCCAGCTGGCGGGTCCCGTTCGGGCTATATGCCGTGGGCCTGGTCCTGGCCGTGCTCTGCGCGGTGTTCCTGTTCAACACCACCCACGTGCCGGAGGGCGACGAGGTGCTCCCGCCGGTGCGGTGGAGCCTGCTCCTGGCGCCGGTCGCGGTGAGCTTCCTCGGCGGGCTGGTCTTCTACGTGCTGATCGTGCAGCTGTCCTATCGCCTCGTCGAGGTCGGCGTGACGTCGCCGCCGATGATCGGGCTGGTCAGCGCCATCGCGTCGGTCGGGACGGCGGCCGGGTCGTTCACCTTCACCCGCATCGCTGGTCGCGGGCACGCCTTCACGGTGCCCCTGGCCTTCGTCCTGTCCGGGCTGGGTCTGCTGGGCATGGGGCTGGCGCCGTCGGTGGCGCTGCTCGTGCCCGCGGCCGTGGTCACGGGCTTCGGCAACGGCCTGCTCCTGCCCAGCCTTCTGACCTGGACGCTCACCCCGCTCACCCACGGGCAGCACGGGCGGGGCACGGGCCTGTGGACCTCGGCGAGCTTCCTCGGCAACTTCGTCTGCCCGATCCTCGTCCTCGTCCTGGCGGGGGCCTTCGGCGGACTCGGGGTCGCCATCGTCGCGGTGGGCGTGCTCTCCCTGGTGGTCGGCGTGGCTGTCCGTTTGGGCCGTGGGTCGCGCCGGCCGCACCGCGGTCGAGGCGGCCGAGGCGCCTGGCGTCGCCCACTGAGGCAGGCGGGGCGGCATACGGTCGGGCGCCTGGGCAGCTCAGCCGGGCCTCTCGGTCCGGCGGCTCAGCCCGAGAACACCGACCAGCAGATCTCGTCGCGGCGGGCCTGGTCGTCGAGGACGAGCTGCCGCACCTGTGGCGGGAGCTGGTCACGCTGCCAGTCCCGCTCGGCGCGCGCGGCGTCCGGGTCGTGCGGCTCCGCGGCGCGAATCGCCTTGATGGCGTAGGCCGCCGCCCCCAGGTCGTGCTCGGCGACGTGACCGACGCAGGCGGCCTGACCGGCGGCATACGCGGCGAAGCGGGCTGCGCCGGTGAGCGGGCGGGCGGCCCCCATGGCGTGGCCTCCGACGGCGCGGGCCTGCATCATCGGCACCTCGCCGCGAGCCCATCGCCGCGCCGCCTCGATGGCCTCACGCGGTCGCCGGTCGTCGGGCCGTTCGTGCTCGAACAGGGGCAGGACGCGCTCGGCGCAGGTCGCCGCCCACAGGGCGAGGAGCTGGTGGTCCTCGTCGGTGAGGGTGCCGCCGCGGCGCGTCGTCACCATGCTCGGGTCGCGAACTCGGGGGAGGATCAAGGGCTCTCACCGTCCTCAACGTGTTCGCGCAGCGCGGCGTCCAGCTCGTGCACGACCCGCGCGGCGGGGCTGCTCCCCTCACCAGTCCGGGGATAACGACGCAGCACCGCGACGAGCAGGGGAGTGGCGGACCGCACGACCGACTCGACGGTGACGGGTTCGCCGCCGACGTCGCAGGCCGTGCCCCCACGCTGCTGGAACGCGCAGATGGCGTGGGCCGGGGCTCGCAGGATGTGCCCCACCTGGGCGGCGTCGGCGAGGGGGTGGAGGTAGGCAGAGGCGGCGGCATCGCCCGCGGCCATCGCCGCGTGCGCTGCGGACGCCGATCCGGCGCTTTTGGCGGAGCGGTGGGCGGCCGGGCCGGTCACTCGTTGCGCCCTGGAGCGAGGAGCGCCGTTCGCGAACTCCCATGCTGCGTCGAGCGCCTCGCGCGGACGCGGGTCGTGCGGCCGGTCTGCCTCGTGGATCGGCAAGGCCCGCTCGGCTGCCGTCGCCGCGAACCTGGTCACCTCTCGCAGCTCGGCCGTCGTGAGCTCGAAGTCCGGTGTGCGAGAGGACGTCACATCGCCAGCCGGCCGTCGACGACGACGATCGTGTCGCCGCCGATCCAGATGTCCTCGCCGTCGTCGTGCACGTGCACCCGTCCGCGGCGACCGATCTGGCTGCCCTGTGCGACGACATACGACTCCGGCACCTCCCCGCGCTCGCGGAGCCACTGCGCGAGCGCGCCGTTGAGGCTGCCGGTGACCGGGTCCTCGTATGTCGGCCCGAAACCCCTCACCTCGTAGGCGCACTCGCCTCCAGGGGCCTCGAGTCCGACGACCCCGATGTGCAGCCCGCCGCGATCCGCGGAGGGGCGCAGGGCGCGGACCGCGTCGGCGTCGCGCAGCTGGACCAGCCGCCACTCGGGTCCGTTGACGCCCCAGGCGTGGGCGACGATCTCGGCCGGGTCGATCGCGAGCATCGTTGCCATCCGTGCCACGTCGTCGTCGGGCAGCGGCCCCGTGCGCGTCCGCGGCGGCGTCGCGAAGGCGAGCCGGTCCTCCTCCAGCTGCACCGGCACCAGCCCCGCCGCACACTCCTGGATCAGTCGACCTGGCGTCCTGGGGACGCCGCCGAGCTCCAGCCAGGCGCGGGCCGAGCCGATCGTCGGGTGCCCGGCAAAGGGGTACTCCTGCCGGGGGGTGAAGATCCGGATGCGGTAGTCGGCCTCCGGATCCGTCGGTGCCAGCAGGTAGGTCGTCTCCGAGAAGTTCGTCCACGCAGCGAGGCGCTGCATCTGCTCGGTGGTGAGCTCGTCCGCGTCGGCGACCACGGCGAGCGGGTTGCCGGTGAGCCGGCCGGAGCTGAACACGTCGACCTCGAGGAACCGTCGCATCATGCGGTCATTGTCCTCCGGGAGCGTCGCCACGTCCTGTCCGGCCGGTCTCGTCGCCGAGCGGCGCGGGGGTCGGCCCGCTGACCGGCCCGCTGACCAGGCCGCTCACCAGCTCGTCGACGCAGGCGTTCAGCTCACGGCGGCTCAGCGTCCCGGGTGCGCTGATCGCGTGCAGGGCCAGGCCGTCGGTCGTCGCGAGGGCGACCCGTGCCCTGGTCTGGTCGTGGGCGTTCGTCGTGGTCGCGCCGCGGTCCTGGGCGAAGCATCGCGCGAGTGCGGCCAGGACGTCCCGCAGCACCTCCTCCTGCACGGCGGCCAGGCCGGGGTGGACGGCAGCCGCCGCGGAGAAGGCCATGACCACCCGTGCCTCGACGAGCCGCTCGTCATCGAGGGGGAGCAGCTGGTGCAGCGTGGCGACGAGGCGCGAGACGGGGTCCTGCTCCTGGGTCGCCAGCGCTCGCTGCGAGACCCGACCCACCACCCGCCGGAAGGCCTGCTCGAGCATCGCCTCCTTGGACGGGAAGTGGTACTGCACGGTCCCGATCGACACGTCGCCGCGCTGGGCGACGGCGCGGACGCTGAGGGCCTCGAGGCCACCCTCGGCGACGAGCTCGACCATCACCTCGGCCAGCCGTTCGGTCCTGGTTGACGCCCTCTCCACGCCCCGTATCATACGGTTGTATGAATCCATACGGTCGTATGACGCGGGCCATCCTGAGCGGAACGATCATCGTCATCGCCCTGACCTGGGCGATCTATGCCGTGGACCGTCGCGCCTGGCCGGGCGTGGCCTTGCCCGTCGGCGTCACCCTCCTCGGCGTGGTCAACGTCGTCCTGACCCTCCTGCGCCCCGGCCTCAAGGTCGCGGCCGTGCGACGGCTGCAGCGCTGGGTCGTCAACCCGCTGGTGCGGGGCCTGCTGCGGCTCGGTCTCAACCCGCTCGGCGTCACGCTCCTCGAGACCCGGGGGCGGCGGTCGGGGGAGGCGCGCGCGACCCCGGTGGGCGTCGCGCGCGACGGAGGCCGGGTGTGGCTCGTGGCCGAGCACGGTCACCGCGCCGGGTACGTCCGCAACATCGCGGCCGACCCACGCGTGCGGCTGCGGCTGAGGGAGGCGGGGCGGTGCCGCTGGGTCGACGGCATCGCCCACCTCGAGCCCACCGACGACCCCCTGGCCCGTCAGCGCTGGATGGCCGGCTGGAACCCCGTGCGATGGCTCAACGCCGCGATGGTGCGATTCCTGGGGGCCGAGCTCCTGTCGGTCCGCGTCGAGCTAGCCGGGCTCTCGGCGCCGGTCTACAGGGCAGAGTAGGAGCAGGAGTCCCGACGAGCTGAGGAGCGGACGTGTCGGAGGAGCAGAGGGTCAAGACCTACACGCGTCAGCAGGTGCTCGTGTGGAACGACAGGTGGTCCCACACGGACGTACGAATCATCGAGGAGAACCTCGACCGCCTGGGGGTCGTCAGCTATGTCTCGCCCCAGTCGGGGGGATACATCTGGTGCGTGGACGGGCAGGGTCGTCGAGTGATGAAGATCGCCGCCGGATACCTGGAGTTCAAAGACGAGTTCGCGCCGGACGAGGCGGAGAAGTGGGAGGGCGGATGATCAGGGGTGGACCTGTCGAACGCCCAGTTCAGAGGGCCTAACAGTGCTCGGCGAGACGAGTCGGCATCGATCTGCCCCGTGCACTTCGTGCAGCTGCCGAGCTCGGGACGGTGCGACGACTGCGGGTGAGTGAGCGGTCGGGCTGTCGCCGTCGCGGGCTGGTCTCACCCCTGCGCTCAACCTCGACCAGTAGCGGCGCCGGGCTCAGGCGCGCAGGACCTTGTCCATCGCCTTGCCCTTGGCCAGCTCGTCGACGAGCTTGTCGAGGTAGCGGATCTGCCGCATGAGCGGGTCCTCGACGTCCTCGACCCGGACGCCGCACACCACTCCCTTGATCAGCGACGTGCTGGGGTTGAGGCGGGCGTCGGCGAAGAAGTCCTCGAAGGTCGTGCCCGACTCCAGGTGCTGGGCCAGCTCGGCATCGTCGAACCCCGTCAGCCACCGGATGACCTGGTCGAGCTCGGCCTTGGTCCGCCCCTTCTTCTCCACCTTCGTGACGTAGTGGGGGTAGACCGACGCGACGCTGGTGGTGAAGATGCGGCTCATGGTCCCGGAGAGTATCCGTTCCCTCCACGCACCGGCGCGATCGGGTGGAGAACACCACCGCTGTCGGTGGCCTTCTCCACCCGTTGACGATGCGGTGGGGAACGGCGCCCGCTCCGACGGCTGACGCGGTTCAACAGCTGACGCGGGTCAGATCAGCGGTACCCCCGGGCCGGAGAGCGAGTCCTCACGCCAGCGGCGACCGCTCGTGACCATCAGCAGCTCGAGCGCAGGTCCGTGCACCTCTGGCCCCCGGCCCACGGCGAGGTCGGCGTCGTTCGCCACGAGGCGCACGCGGCCGGCGAGCTTCTTTGCGCCGCCGAAGGACTCGGGCGTCTTGACCTGGTAGCCGATGGCGGCGCAGACGGCTTCGGGCGGATAGCCGCGAGCGATGCCGAGTGGCTGTCGGATGTCCTCGCCGTGCGCGATCTCCTCGACGAGGCGGCTGGCCAGCGCGACGGGCGGCCCGCTCGTGCGGTCGGCGACGTGCCGCAACCGTTCGAGCGTCTGCGAGGGCGTGGCGCCACGCTCCGCGGCGATGCCGTCGGCGTTCTGCCGGTCGAAGTCGAACCTCGCCCGCACCATTGCCATCACGAGTCCGAGCGGCGTGGCCTTGGCGTTGTCGACGAGGTGCGCCGCCACGTCGTGGATGGTCCACCCCTCCGCCGCCGAATCCGTCTCCCACGCAATCGGATCCAGCGTGGCCAGGTCGTCGATCAGCGCGTGGCGCTCGGCGTGGACCAGGGCCCAGGTGTCGGTCATGGACCCAGCCTGACGCCCTCGCCCGGCGGCGACAAGGGCCCCGGCCGTATGCCGTCCGCCGCCGGCAGGCGGGGTCACCGCGAGGCGGCGGCGGGCGTCATACGGATCGGTGCGCTCGTCCCTCGGTGGGTGGCCGCAAAGATCAGGAGCGAGAGCAGGGCGCAGACGGCCATGCACAGAGCCATGGGCAGCACGGCCTCGTCGCCGCCGAGCCCCACGAGCGGGGAGACGAAGCCGCCGACGGCGAACTGCGCCGCCCCCATCAGCGCCGAGCTCGTGCCGGCGTGGTCGCGCCCGGCGTCCAGGGCGAGAGCGGACGTGTTGCCAAAGATCAGCCCCTGACCCGCGACGCACACGAAGAGCAGGACCAGCACGGGGACCAGGCTCACGCCGGTGACGGACAGGGCGAGCAGCGCCAGGGCGGACAGCGCCACCACGGCCTGGGCGCACAGGACGATCTGGGCCGAGGTGAACCTGCGCAGCAGGGCGTTGGCCAGAGCGGTCGCCAGCAGCATGCCGGCGGCGTTGACGGCGAAGGCGATGACGTACTGGGTCTCGCTGAGCCCCAGGCGATTCTGCAGGACATAGGTCGAGCCGGAGACGTAGGCGAACAGCGTGCCGAAGGAGGCGACACCGGCCAGCGCGAAGCCGAGGTATCGAGGGCGGCGGACCATCGTCGCGATCCCCGTGAAGACCTGGCGCACACCTCCCGAGTGCCGGGCCGCGGGCGGCAGCGACTCCGGGACGACGAAGAACACGGCCAGCGCCAGCACCGCCGTCGCGACCGTGATCACCGTGAAGACCAGCCGCCAGTCGCCCAGCGCCAGCACGACGCCGCCGAGGGACGGCGCGAGCACCGGCGACACCCCCGTGATCATCATCATGTAGTTCATGAAGCGGGTGGTCTCGTCGCCCTCGCTCAGGTCGGAGATCATCGAGCGCGCGATGACGACCCCGGCCGCGCCGCTGAACCCCATGACGAAGCGGCACGCGACCAGGAGCTCGACCGTCGGCGCGAGCGTGCAGCCGAGGCTGGCGAGGAAGCAGACCAGCGAACCGACGAGCAGCGGTCTCCTGCGGCCGATCTGGTCCGAGAGCGGCCCGATGACGAGCTGCCCCACCCCCAGCCCCACCATGAACGCCGACAGCGTCAGCTGGATCATCGAGGCGGGCGCCGCCAGATCGCGCGACATCTGCGGGAAGGCCGCGAGGTACATGTCGGTCGCGAGCGGCGAGAGCCCCGCCAGCGCTCCGAAGATGAGCAGCAGCGGCACGGTGACGCGTCGTCGTTCCTGGGGCACGAGGGGGTCCGTCCTGTCGAGGTCGTCCCTCCAGCGTGAGGCGGATCGGCCGGGTGGCTCGTCGTCGTCCACCGATCGGGCCGTATGCCGGAAGCCCACCGTCACGGCGTGGTCGCCGCGAGGCGGCTCGGACCCGCGGGCTCCTGCGCGCTCACGCTGGCGGTGGCGCTCAGGGTGGCGAGGGTGTCTCGTGCTGCAGGGTGAGACGGGTGTGGCGACGCGAGACGTGGCGGCGGGGTGGTTGGGGTGTGCTCGGGCTGGCGAGGGTGTCTCGTGCTGCAGGGTGAGACGGGCGCGGTGACGGGAGACGGGTTCGGCGGCGCGAGACGGCGTGGCGTGAATGTGACTGTGGGTCAACGGGGTTCGACGGGCGGGGGTGCGGTGCGGGGTCGCCCGCGTGCGGGGGGTGAAAGTCCGCGCAGCCAGGTGACTGGATCTGTTGTTCCCAACACGCGTTCGATAGAATCAGGGCATGTCCTACCTCGAGGTGAGCGCCGCGTCCCAGGCCCTGCCGGGCCTGGTCGAGGTGGTGCGCACCCTGGTGGACGGGATGGGGCACGTGCAGACCGACGACCTGGCCGAGGTCGCCGCCCACGCCGGGGCGCTGCTGACCGCGGCGCGGGGCCTGGTGCTGTCGTGCGCGGACCAGGCCACCAGCCGCGGGACCGTCCGTGAGTCGGGGTCGGCGTCGACCGCGGCGTGGTTGACCGACCACGGGGCGGGCGTGACCCGGACCGAGTCGTTCCTGATGCGTCGCGCGCTGATGGCCTGCGACACGCCGGGGCTGGCGGCGCTGCGGGCGGGGTTGCTGTCCGGGCGGGTCACCCCGACCGACGCGGTGCACGCGGCGCGGGTGCACGCCGAGCTGGTCGGGGCCACGGACCCGGTCTGGCACGAGCAGGTCGCGGCGGGGGTCGCGGACCTGGCCGCCCGGGTGGACGCGCGCGCGGAGCTGGACGGGTTCCGGTTGATGATGCTGGCCCGGTACGCCACGGTCGCCGACCAGGAGCGCGCGGCCCGGCACGAGCAGTCCCGCCGGGGGGTGAGCACGTTCTCGGCGACCGGGGACGGGTTGTGGGCCTTTCGCGGGGTGGTGGGGGACGTGGACAAGGTCCGGTTGCAGGCCGCGTTGACGGCGTTCTCCGCGCCGCAGACCTCGACGTTGCCGGACGGGACGGTGGTGCGGGACGAGCGGACCGCGGCGCAACGACGTCTGGACGCGTTGCTGACCATCGTCGGGATCGCGGCGTCCTCAGGGGTGCGGGGGCCGATGGGCGCGACCGCGCGGGCGTCGTTGGTGCTGACCCCGGACGCGTTGCTGGAGCCGTGCGAGCACCGCGCCAAGGACGCGTTCGGGCTCTGGCGCCCCACGAGCACCGGTGGCGGGGGGCCGTGCGGGTGTCCGGTCCCGGCCGCGTGCGTCGATGACCTGGGCACGATCCTGGGGCCCCGCGCCGCGCGGGAGCTGACCTGCGGCGCTGACGTGACCCCGGTCTGGCTGGACCCGGCCGGTCGGCCCTTGGATGTGGGGCGCACCACTCGCCTGGCCACCGCCCGGCAGCGTCGCGCACTGGAGGTCCGTGACGGGGGGTGCAGCTTCCCCGGCTGTGACGCGCCCGCGTCGTGGTGCCAGGCCCACCACATCGTGCACTGGGCCGACGGCGGCCCGACCGACCTGGCCAACCTGGCCCTGGTGTGCGGGCACCACCACCGGTTCATCCACGCCCACCACATCACCGGGCGAGTCACCGCCGACGGGTCCCGCGTCCAGTGGGACATCACCCACACCTGGACCGGCTGGCACCCCACCCCACCACCCGACCCCGACACCCACAGCAGCACCGGGCCCGACGCTGACGACCACGTCGCCGCCGGCGCCGGATCAGGCGCAGGCGGGAGCGCGGGCTCAGAGTCAAGTGCGGGCGCACGGTCAGGTGCAGGCGCCGGATCCGGCGCGGGCGCTCCCAGCGCAGGACGCGAACCCCCCGACGACGGACACGGCCAGCCACCGCCAGGCGGGCAACCGTCACGCCCACCCGGGCACCCGGCAGGAGACCCGCCCCCGAGACCGCCCGGCCAGCACGCCCTCACCGCCTGACCCGCCACGCAGCGACCCCCAGCCGACCCCTCCACAGACACGTCCACCCGGACAGCCCCGCCAGGCTGCCCGGGCAGACGCACGTCACCGACGGGTCAGCGGCGCCTCGGCGCGTGGTCAGGCGTCGTCGTGCGCCAGGCTGGCCGACAGGTCGCGATGGGCGTCCGCCTGCTCGAGGAGCGACTTCGCCTTGGCCTCGAACGTCTCCAGGGCGTCCGCGCCAGCGGCGAAGCGCAGCGGCGGCTCGTCCAGGGCGGCGAGGCGGACGAGGGCCGCCGCAAGCCCTGGTCAGCGCAGGTCAGCGCGCGGCGGCGACGCCGATGAGGGCCGCGGTCTGCGCGACGATCACGCGACGCCACGCGTCAAAGGTCGGGTCGCTCGGCGCGAACCGGTTGCCCTCCTCGAAGTGCTGCATGATCGGCGTGTGGATGTGCCCGGCGGGGATGTCGCGGCCCAGCCGGTCGCGGAGCAGGGTGTTGCGATAGCCGGACTCGTTCGAGAGGTAGTTGCCGCCGCCCCCGGCATACGCGCACGAACCCTCCGAGGGAGGGGTGCCCGGCTGGGAGGGCTGCATCCCGCCGTCCGGCGACGCGTTGAGGGTGACGCGCTCGGGGGAGTCGCAGCGGGGGAACTGCGTGAAGCTCGTGTTGCGGATGACCGGGAAGCCCTGGCCGGCGGTCCACGGCGCACCGGGCGGAGGCGTCAGGTTGGTGCCGGTGCCGCCCTCGATCATGCGCTGGATGGGCAGCGACGACGTCGTCCACTGCGGCGGGTCGAACAGGTCGAAGACGCGGGGGTTGCCCCAGCGCGTCGGCGGCTGGGTGTTGCAGCCGGGGTTGTTGATCGCGAGCTGCGGGACGCCGTTGATGGGGCGGCAGGGCCAGCTGCCGTCGTTGCCGGCGGAGACGCCGTGGTAGCGGCCGTTCCACACCTCGAGGTCGAAGCGGCCCTCGCGGCCCTGGCTGATGGTGAACGACGAGGTCAGGGCGCGGGGCCCGGGCTTCATGTGCGGGCCGACGGTGTCCTCGATCCAGCCGGACTCGAACTCCGTGTAGTTGACCGGCAGGACATAGGCGTGGACGACCTGACGCCGTCCGTCCTTGCCGACGCGGGTGGTGCCGTCGATGGCGAGCGCCGTTGCGCCTGATGGGTTCCCGTGGCGGATGTTGTTGCCGGCCGCCCCCGGGGCGTCACCGGCATCACCTCCGTCGAGGGTGTAGGGGTCGAAGCCGCTGGCGAGGACGCGCGCCACGCGCGGCCCGGCGGGGTAGGAGATGTCGGTCATGCCGCGCGAGGCCTTCTCGAAGGTCTCGATGACCTGCTCGCGCTCGGCCGCGGTGATGCCGCCGCGGGGCTTCCACTGCCGCAGCGCCGCCGTGACCTGCAGGCGTGCCCAGTAGAGGGGCCGGTCGTCGCTGCGCGGCAGGCTGCCCCGCACGGTGCCCGTGGACTGCACGCGCCTCACGGCCGCCTGCCACAGCGCGCGGCCCTCCTGCTCGGCCAGCCTCCGCGCGGCCCGGGCGTCGCGGTTGCGGCAGAGGCGGTCGACGACCTGGGGAGCCACGCGCTCGAGACCGCCACCGACGATCATGTCCTGCGCGAACGTCATACGGCTCAGGTGGGAGGGGGCAGCGGGGTCGGGCAGGCGAGCGGCGAGGCGCTTCTCCTCGACGGTGAGGGGGACGGTGCGGTCGAGGCAGCGTGCGGTCAGGACCGCGTCGGTCGTGGGCCGGGAGGCGGCGGGAGCGGCGTGGTCGACGGGGGTGGCCTGCGCGTATGGCGCCAGGGCGGTGGCGCCCAGCGCGGCCACGGACAGGGCTGCGGCGGCGCGATTCTCGAGGGTGCGGCGGTGCGACATGGGAGTCTCCTTGGCTCGGCGTCGAGTTCGCTGGATGCTTTCACCCCTGCGTGGAGTCGACAAGGCCCCTGTCGCGCTCCCGCGGCACCGGCTGGCCTAGCAATCCCCCATCGCCTGATCGTCGACCAGCTGCACGCGAGCCGACGGTGATCGTGGCGGACGCCTCGGCCATGGTGGAGGGATCAGGTCTCCAGGGCGCGTGATCGACCCTGCAGCGAAATGATGCCGGGGACGACGACACCGGTTGAGGAGAGGATCTCCATGTCCGACGACACCCGCCTCGCACGCTCCGAAGAGGTCTTTGCCCGGTTGTTCGGCGAGCGCGACACCAGCGCCCCCGACCTGGACCCCGAGCTGGGACGGATCCTGCGGACGCTGATCTTCGGCGACGTGTTCGCGATCGGTGAGCTCGACGACCGCACCCGGAAGCTCGTGACGGTGACGGTCCTGGCGACCATCCAGACGCTGCCGCAGCTCAAGGCGCACTCTGCGGCCGCCCTGCGCGTGGGCGTCACCCCGGTCGAGCTGCGCGAGGCCGTCTACCAGCTCGCCTCGCTGGTCGGCTTCCCGCGCACGCTCAACGCCGTCGCCGTCATCGACGAGGTGATGCAGGCGCAGGGCATCGAGCTGCCGCTGCCGGACCAGGCGCAGGTGACCGACGAGGACCGCATCGAGCGCGGCCGGGAGCTCCAGCACCGGCTGTATGGCGACCGCATGGCCGCGTCGTTGTCCATGCTTCCCGCGGGCTACGGCGAGACGGTGACGGAGCTGCTGACCGGCTCGATGTTCGGCGACTTCTACACGAGGGGCGGTCTCGACCTGGCCACCCGCGAGCTGCTGGTCCTGGTCGCGCTGGCGGCGATGGGTCTCGAGCCGCAGCTGCGCTCGCACGTGCGCGGGGTGCTGCGCGCCGGCAACGATCCCGAGCGCGTGATCGCGGCCCTGGTCCAGGGATTCCCCTACATGGGGTTCCCGTGCGCCGTGAACGCCATCCGCATCCTCGGCGAGCACCTGCAGGAGCTGGACCCGGCCGACGACGCCTGACCCCGGCGCATGATGGGCGTATGACGCCGCACCCGCACGACCTGGTGCTGCCCGTGCTGCGGCAGCGGTGGAGCCCGCGCGACTTCGACCCGGCCCACGTGCTCGGCGACGACGAGGTCGAGGCGTTGGTGGACGCCGCGCGGTGGGCTCCCTCGGCCGGCAACTCCCAGCCGTGGGCGTTCCACCTCGCGGTGCGCGACAGCCCCGAGCACGCCGCCCTCGTGCCCCTGCTCGCGGGCAGCTCACGGCCCTGGGCCGCTGCGGCTGGGCTGCTCGTCGTCGACCTCTGCCACACCCACGTGGAGGAGACCGACTGGGACTACAGCGAGTTCGCGGCGTACGACCTCGGGCAGGCGGTGGCGCACATGACGATCCAGGCGCACTCCCTCGGGCTCGCCTGCCGGCAGTTCGCGGCGTTCGACCGCGGGGCCGTCACGTCGCTCCTCGCGGTGCCGCCGCACTGGCAGGTGATAACGATGACGGCGATCGGGCGGGCCGCACCGCACGCGCGGCGCACGTCCGGGTCGGACCAGCGCCGCCGTGCCCGGTGGACGGGAGCCGCCGGCGGTCGGCATACGGACTGAGCAGACCCAGCCGTATGCCGCCCGCCGCCCGCTCACGCAGAGTGGTCGCAAACCCGACACCAGCGGTGCCCAGACGTCGCATCTGTGACCGTTCTGGAAGCGGCTGGCAAACGTACGGCTCTCGCCTGGCGTCACCAGGGGACGACTCCCTGCGCGTCGATGAAAGTGCCGGATGCCGCCGACGCGGGCAGCGTCGCCGCGCGGACGATGACCTCCGCGGCCTGCTCGGGAGTTCTGGGGGCATGGTCGCGGTTGATCGGGGTCAATTCGGTCTGCACGAAGCCCGGGCATACCGATGTCACCGTGATCGGGGTGTCCGCCAGGCGTCTGGCCAGAGAGATGGTGAGGGAGTTCAGCGCCGCCTTGCTGGCCTGGTAGGCCGGCATCAACGTCTCGTAGTAGGGCGAGCTCGGGTCGGTCTGGTGCGCCATGGAACCCATCGACGAGCTGACGTTGACAATGCGTCCCACTCGAGCACGGCGAAGGAGGGGCAGGAACGCCTCCAGTACCTGGACCGCGCCGAAGAGGTTGGTGGCGAACGTAGTTCGAAACATCTCGGCGTCGACCGCCTCCCCAGGGGACGTGGTCTCGAACTCGGGGAGGATGCCGGCGTTGTTGACGAGGATGTCGAGGTGGCCGTGTTCGATCTGGACCAGGTCGGCCGCGACGCGGACGGAAGCGGGGGAGGTGACGTCGAGCTGGACGGACCGGGCACCGTGACCGATGGCGCGTGCGGCATCGGTTCCGGCAGCGGCGTCTCGGGCTGCGACGAGGACGGTGAACCCCTGCCGAGCGAGCAGTCTGGCGGTGGCGTATCCGATGCCCCGAGTGGCTCCGGTGACAAGTGCGGTGGGCATAGTGATTCGTCCTTCTAGCTGGGGCAGGTCGACCGGGTGACCGACACGCCGTAGACGTGCGCCGGGGGAGGAACGTGAGGCCTGACCGTCCAGGCGGCGTCAGTCGTGGCCGGGGGCCGCCCTGTCACCGCTGGACCGATCGACCGTCGACCTGGGTCGAACCGCTGCCCGCGATGGGGCCAGTCAGGGATGATGCCGTCGGGGGACAGACACGGTGCCCGGCAGGACCGGGACGACGGGGGAGACGGATCATGCACAAGGTGGACTGGCGGGTGCGGGTCGGCCTGATCGTCGTCATGTGCCTCGTGGTGACGGGGTTCATGGCGGACGCGTGGCGGGACGCGCCCTCGACCAACCGCGTGATCCTCGGCGCCGGGATCGTGCTGGTCTGGGGGCTGTCAGCCGTGATGCTGGCGGTCTTCAAGCCGTGGACGCAGGGGCGAGACGGCTCTGCCGGCCCGTCCCCCGCTGACTCCCGTCGCACGGGCTGGTTCCTGCTGGGGACTGGGGGCCTGGTTCTGGTGGGGGCGATCATCGGCAGCGTTGGCCAGGGCGGGGTGACGCTGCAGACCATCGTCCCCTTCCTCGCGTCCGCCGCCATCCTGTGGATCGGGGCGGGTCAGGTGCGCGGCAGCCGCCACTGACATCGCGGTCGGGGGGGACTGCGGCACTCGACGCGTGGAGCTGGTTCGAGGACGGCGGCCAGCACCAGTGGGTCCGCCTCGAGCTGCAGCCGTCAGCACCCTCCCGCAGAGTGGTCGCAAACACGACACCAGCGGCGCCCAGGCGTCGTATCTGTGACCGCTGTGTCGGCAGCCTGCGGGCGCGGGCGCCTGAGGGCCCGCGCTCGGGTCAGGGGCGCCGGAGGAACTCGGCGGCGCGGGCGATGTAGCCGGGCCGATCCGCGAAGTAGGCCCCGCAGTGCTCGGTTCCCTCCACGATCCGCAGCTCGCAGCCCTCGCCGGCCGCCTCCGCGAGACGGTGGGCGTGCTCGACGGGGATGACGGAGTCGTCGGTGCCGTGGACGAGGAGCAGCGGTCGCGGGGCGATCGCCGCGACGACCTCGACGGGCTCGACCTCGTGGAACCGGTAGCCGTAGCGCAGGTGCGTCGCGCGATCCACCAGGTCCACCAGCGGCATCGGCGGCAGCCGCAGCCCGCGCGCCGCCGCCGCGACCACCCCACGCACGTCGGCGAAGGACGAGTCGGCGATGACGCGCGCCACGCGTGGGTCCCGCGCCGCGACGAGGATCGCGACGGCGGCGCCCATCGAGAACCCGACGACGTCGATCTCCGCGTCGGGTCGCCGCTCGGCCACCAGGTCGATGGCGGCCTCGAGGTCGCGCTGCTCGTAGTGCGCCAGCGACTGCGGTCCGTCGGCCGACGCCCCGTTGCCGCGGAAGTCGAACATCAGCACCGTGAAGCCCGCCCGCCACAGCCCCGGCCCGAGCCCGAGCATGTCGGCCTTGTTGCCGCGATGGCCGTGGCAGACGATGACGACCTGCTCCGAGTCCGGCCGGTCGAGCCACCACCCTGCGAGTCGTATGCCGTCCGTCGCCGTGAACGTCACGTCCTCGGAGTCAGCCCCGACCTCGAACGGCGTGAACCCGTAGTCGAGCGCCGGCCGCTGGGGCCCGCTGATCTGCCGGGCGGCGAGCAGCGCGCCGACCCCCAGACCGACGACCGTGCCGACGCCGAGGGCCGTGAGTCCGGTGGTGGTGCGCATGGCCTCAGCGTATGACGGTGCGCGTCAGCCGGGGTCACTGCGTGTGAGCGTGGGGGATCGTGTGTCGTCGGCGCATCGTCAGGAGCGTTGACGGGTGTGAGCAACGCTCCTGACGTTACGGAGATCGCATCGCTCCCCCTTCCCTCCCGGAGCGTGACCGGTCATCACGTGCCGCAGCGTGACGTGCCGACGGTGGATACTTCGCCGCATGGACACGGTCTTGCTGGTCGCCGGAGCCGTGCTCCTGGTCGTCGGCATCGTCATGGTGCCGTTCCCCGGGCCGGGGTTGCTGGTGCTCTGGCTGGGGGTGGTGCTGCTGGCGGCCGGTGCGCTCGCCCGCCTGCTGATCAGCCCTCGCCGCCGACGCTGACGGTCAGGTCCGTCGCGTACGTTGCCCTCGTGTCGAGACCCAGCGGCAGTACCAGGCGGGCGCTCGTCCCGGCGTGCTGCTGGCTCGTGGCGGCCGGGGCGCTCGTGCTCGCACCACGGCTGCAGGCGCTCGACCCCGAGGGAGGGATCGGGGCGCCCGCACCGCCCCACCTCGCCTGGCGGCTCGGCCTGGCGCTGGTCACGGCTCAGTGCCTCGCGCTGCTCCTGCGGCATACGGCCCCCACAGCGGTGCTGCTCGCCTGCGCAGCCGCCGTGCCCCTGGCAGCGGTCGCGGGGCTCGGGGACGCGACGGGGGTGACGTCGATGGCCGTGCTGGTCGCGGCCTACGCCGTGGGGACGCGGCGCCCGATCCGGGGGGCGTGGCCGGCGTTCGCGGCTACGGTGGTCGTGGTCGCGGCGGGGACGGCGCTGACGGGCGAGACCGTCGGTGTGGCCCTCGCGCAGGGGATCGGCGCGATCGGTATGCCGCTGCTGGTCGCCGCCTGGGCCAACGGCCGTCGCGAGATCCGCGAGGCGCGGGAGGGGCAGGTCCAGGCGCTGGCGCGCGAGCACGAGGCGCGGGTGCAGGCGGCCGTCGCCGACGAGCGCACCGCCATGGCCCGCGAGCTGCACGACATTGCCGCGCACCACCTGTCGGGCATCGCCGTCATGACCGCGGCGATCCCCGGCCAGATCGACACGGACCCGGCGGGCGCCAAGGTCGCGGTGCGCCAGGTGCGGGAGCAGAGCACGGCGTTGCTCCGTGACCTGCGCAGCCTCGTCGGCCTGCTGCGCGACAGCGCGACGGACACCGGCACCGACGCCCACTCCGACAACGGCCAGCCTGAGAGCACTGACGCAGCTGGCACCCGCACCCGCCCCGAGACGTTGGCCGGCATCGCGCCCCTCGTCGAGGAGCTGAGCCACACCGGGCCTGACCTGCAGCTGGCCGTCCTGCAGCGCTCGCCGCAGCTCGGCTCGGGCATCGGTCCGCTGGCCCAGCTCGCGGCCTACCGGATGGTCCAGGAGTCGCTGGCCAACGCCGCGAGGCACGCGCCCGGGGCGTTCAGGAGGGTCACCGTCGACGACCGCGATCCGCGATGCCTCACCCTCACGGTCGACAACGACCCGTCGACCCGCCGACCCGACGCCCCGCGGGCCTCGACGGGTGGCTTCGGGCTGGTCGGGATGCAGGAGCGTGCCGAGCTGACCGGCGCCCGGCTGCGGCACGGCGCCACCCCGGACGGCGGCTGGCGCGTCGTCCTGACCGTCCCCCGCCAGGAGGAGATCGCATGATCCGCGTCGTCGTGGCCGACGACCAGGCCCTGGTCCGCGCCGGCCTGACCACGCTGCTTGGCGCCGAGCCGGACCTCGAGGTCGTGGCGGCGGTCGGTGACGGGTCGGAGGCGGTGGCGGCGGCTCGCGCGCTGCGCCCCGACGTCGTGTGCATGGACGTCCGTATGCCGGGGCAGGACGGCATCGCGGCGACCCGCGAGCTGTGCGGCCCGGGCGTGACCGACCCCGTCGCGGTGCTGGTGCTGACGACCTTCGACGTGGACGAGTACCTCTTCGGCGCGCTCGACGCTGGTGCCTCGGGCTTCATGCTCAAGGACGCGGAGCCCGAGGTGCTGGTCGCCGCGGTCCGCGCGGTCGCCGCGGGCAACGGCACCATCGACGAGGCCCTCACCAAGCGGGTGCTGCGAGAAGTCGTGCGGCGGCGCGAGGTTCGTCCGGCATACCTCGCTCGCACTCCCGACGTCCTCACCCCACGCGAGCTCGACATCCTGCTCCTGCTCGCCCGCGGGCTGTCCAACGAGGAGATCGCGGAGGAGCTGGTGCTCGAGGTCTCCACGATCAAGTCGCACCTGGCGCGCATGATGCCCAAGCTGGGGGTGCGGTCGCGCCTGCAGGCGGCGGTCTGGGCCTATCAGAACCGCGTCGTCGAGGTGCCCGACTGACGCCCGACCGATGCCACAGCGACGCCGCCGAGCCGGTGCGGCGCAGGCGGTTCCGTCGAAGGATGCAACCGTCGATCTGCATCGGCGGCGGCTCGATGAGGGGTCCCCGCGCTCCCTAGCGTCGTAGGCATGACGATCTCACCCACGACCGGCACCGATCCGCGGGTCACCCCGCACCCCGGTCCCCGTCCCACCGTCCAGCTCCTCGACGTCCACAAGTCCTATGCCCGGGGGCCGGGCACCGTCCCTGCCCTGCGCGGCGTCTCGCTGTCGCTGACGGCGGGGTCGTTCGTGTCGGTCATGGGCCCGTCCGGGTCCGGCAAGTCGACGCTCCTGCACTGCGCGGCGGGGCTGGACTCGCCCACGCGCGGCCGGGTCGTGATCGGCGAGCACGACATCAGCGCCTTCTCCGACGACGCCCTCACACGCTTCCGGCGCGACCAGGTCGGGTTCGTCTTTCAGAGCTACAACCTGATCGGCCACCTCAGCGTCGCCGACAACATCTCGCTGCCCCTGGTCCTCGGTGGTCGCGAGCTCGATCCCGTATGGCGCGCCGACCTGGTCGCGGCGATCGGTCTCGACGGGCTGCTGGACCGACGCCCCGGCGAGCTGTCCGGCGGGCAGGCCCAGCGCGTGGCGACCGCCCGAGCGCTGGTGACCCGTCCCACCGTCGTCTTCGCCGACGAGCCGACCGGAGCGCTGGACTCGCGCACCGCCTCGGACGTGCTCGACGTCTTCCGCCGCACGGCGGCGCGGCTGGGGCAGACGGTCGTCCTCGTGACGCACGACCCCCGGGTCGCGGCGGTGTCGGACCGCGTCGTGTTCCTCGCCGACGGCGTCGTCGCGGACGATCTCGGGGCACCCACGGTCGACGAGATCAGCTCTGTCGCCCTGGGACTCGGGCGATGAGCGGGCTCGGGCGGCTCGCCCGGTCCGGCGCCTGGGCGCACCGGGGAGCGCTCGCGGGCACCGCCATCACCCTGGGCCTGGCCGCCGCGCTCCTGGCGGTGGCGGGGGTGCTGATCCAGACCGGGCTGGCGGGCGGGACGCCGGCGGGCCTGCTGACCGCGCTCGCCGCGTCCTTCGCCGGCACCGTGTCCCTCGTCGTGGTGCTCGTGGTGGCCTCCACCGTGTCCTTGGCCCAGGGCGGCCGGCAGCGTGACTTCGCGCTGCTGCGGGCCGTCGGCGCCACCCGGCGGCAGGTGCGGCGCCTCGTCGCAGGGGAGGTGCTGCTGGTCGTGCTCGTCGCGGCGCCGCTCGGCGCGGTCGTCGGGCTGGCGGCGAGCGGGCTCCTCGCGCCCCTGCTCGTCGCCGGCGGCGTCCTGCCTCCCGGTTCCGCGCTGACCCTCGGCGCGCTGCCGGTGGTCGGTGCCGTCCTCGCGCTGCTCCCCGTCGCGTGGGCCGCCGCACGGCTCGCGACCCGCGAGACCCTGCGCGCCGCCCCCAGCGACGCCGTCCGCGAGAGCGCCGCCGAGCCACGGGGCCTGAGCCGGGGTCGCCGCACCGGCGCGCTGGTCCTCGCCGTCGCCGGGCTCGTCTCGGCGGCGAGCCCCGCGGTCGTGCCGGGCGCCATCGGCAGCGCGAGCGCGGGCACGTCCGCCTTCCTGCTCGTCGGGGCGGCTGCCCTCGCCGGCCCGGTGCTGGTGGGGTGGACCTTCGGGCGGATCCCGTCGCTGCGCGGCGCCGCCGCGTGGCTCGCGCTCGCCAACACACGGGGCTTCGCGCGGCGCCTGACCACGGCCGTCGTCCCCCTGGCCCTCGCCCTGACGGCGGGCACCGCGCAGACCACGGTCGACAGCACGATCGCCCGGGCCGCCACGACCCAGCTCGCCGACGGCCTGCGCGGCGACCTCGTCGTGCCCGTGGACCCGACTGGCTCGTCGGCCGCGCTCCGAGCCGTCCCGGGAGTCACGGCGACCGCCACGTCGGCGTCGGTGCAGGCCTCCGTCCGCACGGACTCCGACGAGGACGTCCCCGCGCTCGAGGCCCTGTCCTGGGAACCGGTCCGGATCCGCGTCGTCGACGGGCTGGTCGACCCCGGCGTCGTCGCGGGATCGCTGACCGGCCTCGACCGGCCCGGCACCGTCTCGGTCAGCCGCGACGCCGCGCTCGAGGTGGGTGGGCTCGGCAGCACGGTCGCCGTCCGGTATGGCGACGACCCGTCGGCACCCACCACCTCGGCCACGGTCGTGGCGGTGCACGATCGCGGGCTGGGCCTCGGCGACTACCTCGTCGGGCCGGCCACCGCCCGCGCCAACGACCTCACCCCGTCGGTCGACGCCGTCCTGCTGCGGGTCGCACCCGGCTCGGAGCGGCCCGTCACCGAGGCGGTCGGCGCCGTCACGCCCGAGACCTATGCCGGTCGTGCCGCCGACGGCGGCGGCGCCCAGCGTCTCTCCACGGCGCTCCTGCTCGCGCTGCTGGGCTTCGTCGTGCTGGCGGCGGCGAACACGCTGGTCATGACCACGGCCCGCCGACGCGACGAGCTCACCCTGCTGGGACGCACCGGCACGACCCGGCGTCAGCTGCTGGCCATGTCGGCGATCGAGGCCGCGATCACGGGGGTCACCGCCTGGGCGATCGGCACGGCGGCGGTCCTCCCCGCCGTGCTCGGCGTCAGCGCCGGCCTCCTGGGCGCGGTGCTGCCACCGGTGGATCTCCCGGCATACGGCCTGATCAGCCTGGTCGTCCTCCTGGTGCCGATGGTCACGGTGCTGCCCTCGGTGCTCCTCGCCACCCGCCCCGGCGTCCGGGGCGGACGTATCGTGGTGGCATGAGGACCGTGATCCGCTTCCTGCGCAGGCGTCCCGCCGTCGAGCCGCTGTGGCGCGAGGCGGTCGGTGGCGTCATCCGCGACGAACGTCACGACCAGGGTCAGCGCATCGTCGACCTGGCCGAGCGAGCCGGCATCGCGCCGCAGTACCTCTCCGAGATCGAGCGGGGCCGCAAGGACCCGTCCTCGGAGGTGCTGGGCGCGGTCGCCGGGGCGCTCGACCTCACGGTCGGCGAGGTGGCGTCCCGCGCGGCGAGCACCATGAGCCGCGCGCCGTCTGCCGGCCCGTTCTGCCTCGCGGCCTGATCAGTCGGGCGTCCGCGCCATGACGAGGGCGTCCACCACGCCGTAGTCCAGCGCGCCCTGCGCCGTCAGGATGAGGTCCCGCTCGGTGTCCTCGCGGATCTGCTCGCGCGACCGCCCGGTGTGCAGGGCGAGGATCTCCTCGAGCATCGTTCGCACGCGGGCGATCTCGTCCGCCTCGAGGATGAGGTCGGGCACCGCGCCACGTCCCTCGCCGGCCGGCGCGTGGATCACGACGCGGCCGTGGGGGAGGATCGAGCGGTGCCCGGCGGCGCCGCCCGCGAGGAGCACGGCCGCCGTCGACGCGGCCTGGCCGACGCACGTGGTGTGCACCGCCGGCCGGACGTACTGCATCGCGTCGTAGATCGCGAGCATCGCCGGGATCGAGCCGCCGGGGGAGTTGATGTAGAGGTCCACCGGTCGGTCCGGGCTGTCGGACTCGAGGTGGATCAGCTGCGCGATGACGGCGTTGGCGACGCCGTCGTCGATCCCGGTGCCGAGATAGATGATCCGCTCGCCCAGCAGCCGGGAGTAGATGTCGACGGTGCGCTCGCCCTGGTTGGTGCGGGTGGTGACGTAGGGAATCGTGTAGCTGCTCATCGCCGCTCACCTGCCTGCCGGGCGCTGGCGGCACCAGCGCCCACGGCACCAGCACCGACGGCACCAGCACCGACCAGACCGGGACCCGCGAGACCGACCGCCCGTCGCGTGGCGACGGCGTACTTCAGCTCCTGGACCTTGCGGGCCGCGCTGACCTCCGTGGCAGCCCGGGCGGCGGCCTGGTCCCCGCGACGCCGGGCCGCGGTCTCGAGGGTGACCTTGACGTACTGCTGCGTGAGGGTGGACGCACCCCGGGCCGTTCCGCCCATCGCGGCCCCGGCCACGGCCGAGCCGATGCCCTCGAGGTCGACGCCTCCGTGCTCGTAGAAGCGGTGGTCCTCGATCGCCACCTGCGCGTGACGCATCGCCGGGGCGACGGCGGTGAGCGGCACGACGATGCGGTTCTCGTTGTAGAGCGTGGCGATCACGGTCCGGCCGTCGGCGGCTAGTAGCTGGGACTGCTGGTCGGGGACGACGGACGTGAGCTCGGAGGGGAGGGCGTCGTAGAGCTCGGTGCCCGACCTCGCCGCGGTGCCCAGCCCGGCCAGGGGCGGTATGACGAGACCCGCTGCCAGCACCCCCATCACGAGGGAGGTGGTCACGACCGCCGCCAGGAGCCGCGTCACCGTCAGCGCCGTCATGACCCGCCCCTGCCTCATCGTGCCGCGCCCACGTCGACCAGGAACCGCTCCAGGACCGGGCCCGCAGTGTGCGCGCCTCCCGCCCCGTCCTCGACGAAGACGGCGACGGCCAGGTCGCCCTGGACCGCCACCATCCAGGCGTGCGTGCGCGGTGGTGCCTCGCTGCCGTACTCCGCCGTCCCCGTCTTGGACAGCACAGGCGCGCCGGGGACGTCCGCGAGGAGCCGGCCGCTGCCCTCGGTCGTGGTGCGGCGCATCAGGTCTCGCAGCGCGGACGCCTCCGTCTCGGTCAGGGGGTGCCGCGGTGCGTCGCCCGCGGGGTCCGGCGCATCCAGGACCAGGCGGGGCCGCACGACGCGGCCGGCGGCGACGCTCGCGACCACGGTGGCCATGCCGAGCGGGGTGGTCTGCACCTTGCCCTGACCGATGAGGGAGGCGGCGTGCTCGGTGCCGACCGCCTCGCGGGGCACGGACCCGAGCGACGCGGGCACGCCCAGTGCCGGATCGGTCCCCAGGCCCAGGGCGACCGCGGCATCGGCGAGGCTCTGCTGGGTCGCCTTGTCCCGCAACGAGATCAGGCTGGTGTTGCACGAGCTGGCGAACGCCGTGCGCAGGCTGATGTCGCCGAGACGGTCGGCCGGGTAGTCGTCGTAGTTCTTGAAGCTGCGTCCGTCGACGGTGGCCCGCTGGGAGCACGGTGTCGTGGTCTCGGGGGTGACCCCGGCCCGGATCTGCCACGTGTATCGCACCTGCGCATCCAGGCGCGTGACGCCGTCGCCGACGGGCCTCTCGACGCTCACGACGGCGACGCCGGGGCGGCGGTCGCCGAGGCCGGCCAGGATCAGCGGCGTCTCGCTGGCGGCCCGGTCCCGGCTGTCGCGGGTGAGGCTCTCCGTCTCGACCTGGCCGGTCGCCATCCCCGCGGCGAAGCGCTCCACGGCGTCGCGGGCTCGGTCCTGCTCCGACGGCAGGACCGTCGAGCACGCGGAGAGGGCTGCCACGGAGGCTGTCAGGGCACACAGCGCGAGGCCGGCCGCCCTGGTCGCGGCCGATCGGTGGTCGAGCCTCGTCATGACGTCCCCCTGGGTTGCCGGCTCGTCGTCGAGCCGGGTGGTGGTCAGGTCATCAGCGCACCAGGTGTCAGGGCATCAGGTCCAATAGGCCTATCAATCGTTATTGATAGCCGAGTAGTCTGGATCCGTGGACCTGGTGCGGCACCTGCGGTACTTCGTGACCGTCGCGGACGAGCTGCACTTCTCGCGCGCCGCCGACCGCCTGGGCATCGCTCAGCCCCCGCTGAGCCAGGCCATCCGCCGCCTCGAGGACGAGCTCCAGGTCACGCTCTTTCGCCGGACCTCGCGCTCGGTGCGGCTGACCCCGGAGGGCACCGCCCTCGTGCCTCGGGCGCACGCCATCCTGGAGGCGCTCGACGAGCTCCGAGAGGTCGTCGGCGCCACGCCGGGGCAGCCCGACCGGCTTCGCGTGGCACTGCCGCCGGGGATTCCCTCAGACCTGCTGGTGCCGGCGCTCGAGGATCTCGCCGGGAGGGTGGGCGCCCCCGTCGACCCGGTCATCGCGCCGGCCCCAGACCGGGCGCGGGCCCTCGACAGCGGTGGGGTCGACGCGGCGGTGCTGCCACCCGGATCCCCCGCGTCCGGCTCGCCGCTCACCCGCCCGACTCCCTCCGGCCCGCGGGCGCCCGGCTTGCCCTCCGCCGACCCGTCGCCGAGCCCCAGCGTGGCGCGACTCGGCGTGACCGGGCTGAGGCACGTCGACGCCGTGGCCCACCCGAGTGACCTGCGTGACCTGCCCGTCGCCCTCGACCCCGAGGACGTGGCGACCCAGCACGGCGAGCGGCTGCTCGAGCTGCTGGACCGCTTCGGGCTGCCCGCGGAGAGCGTCGACGTCTCGCTCGACCACGCCACCGCCACGACCCGGGCCCGTCTCGGCACGCTGCACCTGATCACGACGCGGCTGACGGCCGACGACGCTGGGGTGATCTGGTGCCCGCTGAGCGGTGATCAGATGGTCCGGACGAGCGTGTTGCGGTGCGGGGCACCGTGGTTGCACCCGGTCGCGACCGACGAGGTGGCCCGGTGGTGGGCGGACCTGGCCGGTCAGGACTCCCTGGCGGACACCACCACCGTCGTCGAGCGCGGGCAGTGGGGGATCTGATGACCATCGAGCAGCAGGTCCGGAGCGCGTTCGACGCCGTGCAGGTCGACGGGTCGGTCACCGCTGTGGACCTCACGACCGGGGCCGGCGTCGACGTGGACGCGTCGACGCCCCGCCCCCTCGCGTCGGTCGCGAAGCTGCCCCTCGTCTGGGTGCTGCTGACGCTGCACCACGAGGGGGAGCTCGACGCCTCGACGGCGCTCGTCCTCGACCCGGCCCACCGCACGATCGGACCGGTCGGCACCGGCCGCCTCCGCGACCCCATCACGATGAGTGCCCGCGACGCTGCGTACTACGCGATGTCCTTGAGCGACAACGGCGCCGCGGACGCGATCTGGGACTTCGTCGGCGCTGAGCGGGTGCAGGAGACCCTCGCCCGGCTGGGCCTCCCGGACCTGCGGCTGCGCGCGCCGATGCGACGGATCTTCGAGCTCCTCGAGGACCAGCGCCGTCGCGAGCGGCTCGACGACGCGGCGCTGCTGCGGACGGATCCGCGGACCCTGGACCCGCTCGACCCCGCACGCGTCAGCAGCGGCACGACCGCGGCGCTCACGCACTTCCTGGCCGAGATGCATGGCCGCGCGGCCGGCGGGTCGCAGGCCGACCGCGAGGTCGTCGACCTCATGGGGGCCCAGCTGGTCCGCAACCGCCTCGCCTCGGGCTTCCCGGCTGCGGACCTCGACGTGCGAGGCAAGACGGGGACCCTGCTCGCCGTGCGCCACGAGGTCGGCTACGTCACCTATCCGGACGGGCGGGCGTACGCCGCGTCGGTCCTCACCTTTTCCCGGAGCCTGCAGATCCACCACCGCGTCGACGCGGTGATCGGCGAGGTGGCGCGGGCGGCGGTGCTCCACCTGCGTCGGTGAGGTGCGCCCCGCCGAACCGCGCGGCGACCTGGCGCAGGGCGGCGGCCAGCTCTGGGGGCTGGACGTCATACAGCTGGGTGTCGAAGGTGACGTAGAGGCCGGCCACCCCGGCCCAGGACCAGGCGCCGACGACGGGCCGGCAGCGGCCGTCGGTGAGGTCCTCGACCACGGACCCGCCGGGCGCCCAGCGCGCCACCAGCGTGGCCGGGAGCTCGAGCACGGCGCTGCCGACGCACGGCCACTGCGCGGCGGTGTCGCCCCGGGAGGGCGGGTCGAGACGGGTATCGCCAGGGCCTCCCTGGCGGTCGACGCGGCGACCTACGGTGGAGGACGTGAATCCCAAGGACGACATCCGCGACTTCCTCGCCACCCGGCGGGCCCGGCTCACGCCCGACCAGGCGGGGCTGCCGATCTACGGCGCCAACCGGCGCGTGACGGGCCTACGACGCGAGGAGGTGGCGCTGCTCGCGGGGATCAGCGTCGAGTACTACACGCGCCTCGAGCGGGGCAACGTCGGATCCGTGTCGGAGAGCGTCCTCGAGGGCGTCGCGCACGCCCTGCAGCTCGACGAGGCCGAGCGCGACCACCTCTATCGCCTCGTGCGAACGGCCAGCACCCGCAAGCCCTCTCGGCGCACGACCAGCCGCACGCGGGTGCGCCCCACCATCCAGCGGATGCTCGACCTCATGCCGGCGCCGGCCTACCTGCGCAACGGGCGGTTCGACGTGCTCGCCGCCAACGCGATCGGACGGGCGCTCTACAGCCCCCTGTATGACGAGAGCGACCACCCCAACAGCGCGCGGTTCGCGTTCCTGAATCCCGCTGCGGCGGAGTTCTTCACGGACTACGACAAGGTGCTGGACGACTCGGTCGCCTTCCTGCGGGTCGAGGCCGGGCGCGACCCCTACGACAAGGACCTGCAGGACCTGATCGGCGAGCTGTCCACGCGCAGCGAGCGATTCAGGCAGCGGTGGGCCTCGCACGACGTGCGCTACCACCGCAGCGGGAGCAAGCGCCTGCACCACCCGCTCGTCGGGGACCTGACCCTCGACTTCGAGTCCTTCGAGCTGCCGGGCGACGCCGGGCAGCGGCTCAACGTCTACACCGCGCCGCCGGACTCGCCGACCGCCGAGGCGCTCGCGCTGCTCGCGAGCTGGTCCACCCCGGCGGCCGGCTCGCTCACCGAGCCGCGTCCGGGCCGCGCCTAGACCTCGGGCGCAGGCCGGTGGATAGACCCCGTCCATAGACCCGGTCCATAGACCCCGTCCATACCTGGCATCACCAGACTGGCCTTCCCCGCCCGGCGACCGCGGGGGACAGTGTTCGACGACCGGCAACCCGTCGAGCAAAGGAGCAGTCGTGGCCGCTGTGCACAAGGTCCTCGTCATCGGCGCCGGCGTCGCCGGGGTCACCACCGCCACCTTCCTCGCGCAGGCCGGTGTCTCGGTCCGCGTGATCGACACCAAGGACGGCGTCCAGGCGCTCGGCTCCGGGATCACGTTGCAGGGCAACGCCCTCCGCGTGCTCGACGACCTCGGCGTGTGGGAGCAGGTCCGCGAGCACGGCTACAGCTTCGACGGCGTCGGGATCCGCGCGCCCGGTCCGCAGGGGCAGGTCGTCGCCGAGATCCCCGACGCCCGCACCGGAGGACCCGACCTGCCCGGCACCTGCGGTGTATCGCCCCGACCTGGCCCGCATCGTCGTCGGCGCGGCCCGGGACGCGGGCGTGCAGCTCGACTACGGGCTGGGGTTCACGGATCTCGTGCAGGACGACGAGGGCGTCACCGTCACCTTCACGGACGGCACGACGGACCGCTACGACCTCGTGGTCGGTGCCGACGGCATCCGCAGCCAGACCCGCGCGGCGATCGGCATCGACGTGACGCCCCGCCCCACCGGCATGGGGATCTGGCGGGTGTTCGCGCCCCGGCCGGCGTCGGTGACCCGCACCGACCTGTTCTACGGCGGGCCCAGCTACATCGCCGGCTACTGCCCGACCGGCGAGGACACGCTCTACGCCTACCTGGTCGAGGACTACCGGCCCCGCCCCGAGCTGACCCCGGAGCTGCAGCTGCAGCACATGGTCGACCTGTCGGGCGCCTACCACGGCCCCTGGGACGACATCAGGGCGACGATGACCGACCCGAGCCGCATCAACTACACCAAGTTCGAGACCCACGTCGTGGACGGTGCCTGGCACCGGGGCCGCGTGGTCCTGGTCGGCGACGCTGCGCACAGCTGCCCGCCCACCCTCGCCCAGGGCGCCGCGATGGCCCTCGAGGACGCCGCCGTGCTCGCCGAGATGCTCACGGGGGCGGACGCGCTCACGCCGCAGCTCCTGGACGCCTTCGCCGAGCGGCGTCGCCCCCGCGCCCGCATGGTCGTCGACGCCTCCGTGCAGCTGGGGGACTGGCTGCTGGCCCACGAGCAGGGCGACGTGCCGGGGCTGATGGACCGCGTCTTCGCCGAGCTCACCAACCGGCCATGACGCCGGGCGACCGGCATACGACACCCAGACCCGCCCAGGAGACCCGATGACCGACCGTCTGCTCACCCACCTGCGCCACGTGGACCTCGCCGTCCCCGACCTCGAGCGGCAGCGCGAGTTCTTCACCGGCACCTGGGGACTCACACAGCAGCACACCGACGGGGACGTCGCCTACCTCGCCGCCGAGGGCTCTCCCGAGCAGTACGCCGTCCGCCTGCGCCGCAGCGAGGACAAGCGGCTGGACCTCGTGTCCTTCGGGTCGGGGAGCCCGGCGGACGTCGACGCGCTCGCGGCCCGGCTGGGCTCGCGGGGCGTCCGGCTGGTCAGCGAGCCCGGCGCGCAGCAGACCCCGGGCGGGGGCTACGGCTTCCGGTTCTTCGACAACGACGGGCGCACGGTCGAGGTCAGCGCCGACGTGCAGACGCGCGAGCACCGCGCCGTCGAGGAGGGCGAGGCCATCCCGGTGCGCCTCTCGCACGTCGTGGTCAACTCGCCGAACCCCGAGGAGACCGTGCGCTTCTACGAGCAGCACCTCGGCTTCCGCGTCTCGGACATGCTCATGCACCCCCGGATGGGCACGATGATGTGGTTCCTGCGCATCAACGACTGGCACCACAGCTTCGCGATCGCCCGGGGGCCGCACGTCGCGCTGCACCACGCGTCCTTCGAGATGCGCGGCATCGACGAGTACATGCGCGGCACGGGCCGGCTGCTGCGCGCCGGCGTCGAGAAGATCTGGGGGCCGGGGCGGCACCTCGCCGGCAACAACACCTTCAGCTACTTCCTCGACCCCCACGGCAACACGGTGGAGTACACCACCGAGCTCGACATCGTCGACGAGGACACCTGGCACCCCATGCTCTACGACTTCTCCGACCCGACCGTGACCGACCAGTGGGGCACGGCCAACGCGATGAACGAGTTCGTCGCCCAGCGGTCCTTCAACGACGTCGACCGCGGCTCCTTCGTCGCGCCCCCGGTGTGAGCGCATGAGGTTCGCCACGATCACGTATGCCGGCCGCGCCGGCGCCGCCGTGCTCACCGACGACGGCGCGCACCCGCTGCCGGACCTGTCCGTCGAGCAGCTCGTCGCGATGGGCCTGGAGGACGCCCTCGCGGTCGGCGAGGAAACGCTGCGGCAGGCGCCGCCGGTGCCCCCGTCCGAGGTGCGGCTCCAGGTCCCCTTGCGCCCTAGCACGATCCGCGACTTCGTGGCCTTCGAGGAGCATGTGGTCGGGGTCCGGCGCAGCGTCGACGGCCAGGGCGGGGTGCCGCCGGAGTGGTATGCCGCGCCCACGTTCTACTTCACCAACCCGCACCGCATCCTCGGCGACGGCGACGAGGTGGCGGTGCCGGGCGGCAGCCAGGCGCTGGACCTCGAGCTCGAGGTGGCGGCGGTCGTGGGGACGAGGGGCAGCGACCTCACCCCGGACGAGGGCGAGTCCGTCATCTTCGGCTACACGATCTTTGCGGACTGGTCCGCCCGGGACCTGCAGTCCCGCGAGATGAAGGTCGGCCTGGGGCCCTGCAAGGGCAAGGACTTCGCGTCGACCCTCGGGCCGTGGATCGTCACGGCGGACGAGCTGGCGCACCGACGCGACGGGGACGGCTTCCTCGACCTCGCCTGCACGGTGGAGATCAACGGCGAGGTGGTCGGCGAGGACCTGCTGGACCACGTGGGGTGGACCTTCGGCTCGCTGGTCGCCTACGCCAGCCGCGACTCGGTCGTGGTGCCGGGCGACGTGCTCGGCTCCGGCACGGTCGGCAACGGCGGCTGCCTGGCCGAGCTGTGGGGTCGCCGAGGACGCCAGGAGCCCCGACCGCTGCGGCCCGGCGACGAGGTGCGGCTCACCGTCGAGGGTCTCGGCACGTTGACCAGCCGCATCGCCCGGGGGCACGAGACCCCTGCGATCCCCGCCGCGCGGATCGTCCCGCAGTCCGAGCGGGAGCGCCGCCGCGAGCAGCGGTTCGGCCGCGGGAGCGTGCTGTGAGAGCGGCGAACGGCATACGGCCGGTCACCACCCCGTCCACCCCTGAAGGAGATTCGTGATGTTCGAGTACTTCCCCGGCAACTATGTCTGGAACCTGGGCGTCGTCGCCACGCTCAACTCGGGCGGCCTGATCGACGAGGTGGACCGCGCCTGCCGCCCGATCCGGGACATCGCCGCGCAGGGCTCGGACGTGGGGACCCGCGAGTTCCTCGAGGCCTGGGCGGCCGTCGCCTCGGACCTGGAGCGAGCGGCCGAGCGGGACGAGGAGCGGGGCTGGCGCGAGGCGGCCGGCCGCAAGTACCTCCGCGCCGCCGTCTACCTGTGCCAGGCCGAGCGGATGCAGGAGGCGGGCGAGGAGCGCAACGTGACCTACCGTCACCTGCTCGACCTCATGACCAAGGCCTTCGAGCGGATGGACCCGGACACCACGGCGGTCCGGATCCCCTACGAGGGCACCACGATCCCGGCCTACTTCACCTCGGCGGGACCCGGCGCCCCGTGCATCGTCATGGTCAACGGGCTGGACTCCACCAAGGAGCACATCTACACCTCCGGGTTCCCCGCCGAGCTCAAGGCGCGGGGCATCTCCTGCCTGCAGGTCGACCAGCCCGGGGCCGGTGAGGCGCTCCGGCTGCAGGGCCTCACCGCGCGCATCGACAGCGAGGCCTGGGCCGGCGCGTGCGTCGACCACCTGCTGGAGCGGGGCGACGTCGACCCCGACCGCATCGGCATCGCCGGATGGTCGCTCGGCGGCTACTACGTGCCGCGGGCGGCGGCGTTCGAGAAGCGCTTCTGCCTCGCCGTCGCGTGGGGCGCCAACCACGACTGGGGCGCGGTGCAGCGGCGCCGCCTCGAGCGCGAGGGCGAGAACCCCGTCCCGCACTACTGGAAGCACGTCCTGTGGGTGTGGGGCCACGAGGACCTCGACGCGTTCATCGAGTTCGCCGACGACATCAACCTCGACGGCGTCGTCGAGCGGATCGACGTGCCCTTCCTCATCACCCACGGCGAGGAGGACCGGCAGATCCCCCTCCGCTACGCGCACCGGTCCTACGAGCAGGCCACGACGTCCCCCAAGCGCGAGCTGCGCATCTTCAGCCGCGCCGAGGGCGGCGCCGAGCACATCGGGCTCGACAACTTCCCCCTTGTCGTCGACTTCACGGCCGACTGGATCGAGGAGACCTTCGACGAGATCGGCGAGGGCCGCTACCGCCGGCAGGTCTCCGCATGAGCGCCGTGACGTGGGACCGGTCCGACCCCGAGGGCGCCGTCGCGGCCGCCGTCGCCGCCTGCTCCAACTGGGGCCGGTGGGGCGAGGACGACGTGCACGGCACGCTCAACCACATCGACGACGACGCCCGCCGCCGGGCTGCGGGACTCGTCCGCACGGGCGCGACCTACTCCCTCGCGCAGCGCTTCGACATGGACGGACCGCAGAAGGGCTGGCGCCGCCGCACCAACCCGGTCCACACAATGCTCGACACCGGGACCGACGCCGAGGCGGGGGTGCAGGGCTTCCCCCACGGCATCGGCGGGGCCGACGACGTGGTGGCCATGCCGCTGCAGTGCTCGACGCAGTGGGACGGGCTCGGGCACATCTTCGACCACGGTCGCGCCTGGAACGGCCGCCGGGCCGGTGAGGTCGTGACCTCGCTCGGCGACCAGGTCACCGGGATCGAGACGGCGGCCGACCGCATCGTCGGGCGGGGCGTGCTGCTCGACGTGGGTCGCGCCCTCGAGCCGGGCGACGAGGGCGACGAGGGCGAGCAGGGCGAGCTGCCCGACGGGTTCGCGATCACGGCGGACCACCTGGAGGCGACGATCGCCGCGCAGGGCGAGACCTCCCAGGTGGGGCGCGGCGACCTCGTGCTGGTGCGGACGGGCCAGCTGTCCCGCGCCCGCCGCGAGGGCTGGGGCGACTACGCCGGGGGCGCTGCGCCCGGGCTGTCCTTCGGCACCGCGCCGTGGATCCGCCGGCGCGAGGTCGCGGCCGTCGCCACCGACACGTGGGGCTTCGAGGTGCGTCCCAACGAGTTCGACGTGCCGTCCTTCCAGCCGCTGCACCAGGTGGTGATCCCCAACCTGGGGCTGTTCGTCGGCGAGATGTGGGACCTCGACGCGCTGGCGCAGGCGTGCGCGGCAGACGGCGTCTACGAGTTCCTGCTGGTGGCAGCGCCGTTGCCGGTGACGGGGGCCGTCGGCGCCCCGGTCAACCCCATCGCGCTGCGCTGACGGAGGGGTCGCCGGGTGGCGCTCGGGGTCACGCTCCGGTCGCCACCGCCCGGGCCAGCGTGGACACGATCGACGTGCGCGCAGCCCGGCCCTCCGGGCTCGGGGTGAGGGGATAGACGTGCACGAGCCCCTCCCGCTCGTGGAGGTCGACCTCGACGCCCGCCTCGCGCGCCCGGGCGACCAGCACCCGTGCGTCGGGCCACAGGATGTCCCGGGTGCCGACATACAGGCTGATCGGGCCCAGCCCCGCGAGGTCCGCCGCGATCGGGCTGACCAGCGGGTCGTCGAGGGGCAGCCCGTCGCGCCATAGGTCGATGTGGACGCGCGTGCCCTCGCGACCGAGCCAGGGGTCGCGGGGGAGCACCGCGTCGATCTCGGGGTTCGTCAGCGACAGGTCCAGGGCGGGGGCGATCAGGAGCGTCCGCGGCAGGATCCGAGCATCCCCGTCCCGCAGCAGTATCGCCGCCGACAGCGCGATCTGGCCACCGGCGGAGTCGCCCGCGAGCGCGGTGGTGCCCCAGCGCTCCTGGCTGCGCAGGACCAGGTCGGCGAAGCCCGGCACCACCTGCGCCGCGGTCCCGTAGGGCACGAGCGGATAGATCGGCACGGTCACCGCCACCTGCGCCTCGGCGGCCACCTGCGCGGTGAGCTCCCAGTGCTGGCGGGCGATCTCGCCGTACCACCCGCCGCCGTGGGCGTAGACGACGCCGCCCACCGGCTCGCCGGACCGCGGACGGATCGTGTAGACCGGCCAGCCGTCGACCCGCTCCACGTCGATGCGAACGTCCTTGCGCAGCAGGCGCGGTGGGCCATAGGCCTGAGGCCGGGTGGTCACCTCCGCCAGGCGCCGCCGGGCGCCCTGCTCGGTGAGGAACGGCCGGTTGGCGCGCATCGCGCGCAGGAGGAGCGGCACGACGGTCCGGGACATCAGCGACGGCATGTCCTCACCGTATGCCGAACCTCCTGCGCCGCGACGCGATCTCAGTCCCCCAGGCGGCGATAGGTGCGGACGTACAGGGGCAGGAAGGCCGCCGTGAGCAGCGCCGGCCACACCACCGCGAGCACCATGGCGTGCTCCGTGGCCCAGGTCGAGCCGACGATCGTGGAGGCGCCGCACAGCTCGCGCACCGCCGTGACGGTGGCCGACAGGGGGTTGAGCTCGGCGACCAGCCCCAGCCAGGTCGGCATGGTGGTCGGGTCGACGTACGCGGTCGACAGCATGCTGATCGGCCACACGAGGATCTGCACGGCGGCGACCGACTCGGGGCCACGGGCCGTGAGCCCACCGTAGATCCCGACCCAGAGCAGGCCGATGCGCAGCCACAGCAGCAGGACCGCCGCGACGGCCAGGCCGGCGAAGGATCCGGGGCGCCAGCCCAGCGCGAGCCCGCCGAGGACCACGAGCGCGAGACCGATCACCGAGGCCGCCACGTCCGCCAGGCCGCGTCCGCCGAGCACCGACAGGGCGCGGATCGGCAAGGAGCGCAACCGATCCGTGACGGACGTCGCCGCGTCGCCGGCCACCGCGATCATGGTCGTCTCCAGGCCGAAGAGCATCGTGACCGCAAGGATCCCGGGCACCGCGAGCTGCAGGTAGGAGCGGGTTCCGCCGGCGATGGCGCCCCCGAGCAGCCCGGTCATGAGCAGCAGGACCAGCAGCGGGAAGGCGGCGGTCAGGAGGAAGGCCCCGGGCTGGGCGCGCCAGTGGCGGGCGGTGCGCCCGGCCAGCAGGGTGGACTCGTGGACGAGGCTGGTCATGCCGTCACCTCCGTCGCGGTGAGGGTGAGATAGACGTCCTCGAGGCTCGGTTCGCGCAGCTCCATCCTGGGTTCGCCCGCCAGGCGCCGGATCTCGCCGATGGTGCCGGCCGCGACGACCCGCCCCTGGCGCAGGATGACGACGTCGTCGGCGAGGGCGTCGGCCTCCTCGAGGTGCTGCGTCGTGAGCAGGATCGTCGTGCCCGCGTCGGCGAGGGCGCGCAGGTCGTGCCACAGGTCGCGCCGGGCCCGCGGGTCGAGGCCGGTGCTGGGCTCGTCGACGAAGAGCACGGTGGGGTCGTCCACCAGGGCCGCCGCGAGGTCGAGCTTGCGACGCATCCCGCCGGAGTAGGTCCGCACCGGCCGGCCCGCCGCGTCGCTCAGGCCGAACCGCTCGAGCAGCTCGCCGGCGCGGGCGGTCGCCGACGCCTTGTCCCGGCCGCGGAGCCGGGCGAAGAGCACGAGGTTGTCCCTGCCGCTGAGTCTTTCGTCGACCGAGGCGGCCTGTCCGACCAGGGCCGTGTGCCGGCGGACGGCGTCCGGCTGGGTCACCACGTCGTGCCCGGCGATGCTGGCGATGCCCGACGTCGGCCTGGTGAGGGTGCTGAGCATGCGCACCAGCGTCGTCTTGCCGGCGCCGTTGTGGCCGAGGAGGGCGCACACGCGCCCTCGCCGGACCGTGAGGGTCACGCCGTCGACCACGGCGGTTCCGTCATACGTCCTGGTCAGGTCCTGCGTGCAGATGGTGGGATCCATGGCTGCCGACCACTCCTTCGTACGTTGTACGTTTATCGTACAACGTACGAACACCATGGGCTGCCAGGATGTTCCCCATGCCCAGGAAGGCCACCCGCCCCGGAGACCCCACAGCCCTGCTCGCGCTCCTGTGGGCGTCCGACCAGCCCCCGGGGCGGGGCGCGACCTCGGTGCCGGCGATCACCGACGCGGCCCTGGCGATCGCGGACGAGAGCGGCCTCGACGCCGTCACGATGCGCAGCGTCGCCGACCGGCTGGGCGTGGGGGCGATGACGCTCTACGGCTACGTGCCCGGACGGGCCGAGCTCGTGGAGCTGATGGTCGACCGCCTGGCGGCGCGGACGTATGCCGGGCAGCGCGCGCCCGCCGACGTCGGCGACTGGCGCGAGGCGGCGCGACACATCGCTCGTCGCACCTACGAGCACGCGCTGGCCCACCCGTGGTCGGTCGACGTCACGCCCGCGCGTCCCGTGCTGGGGCCCGGGGTCCTCGTGAAGTACGACCAGGAGCTGGCGGCCCTGGACGGGATCGGGCTGAGCGACGTCGCCATGGATCGGCTGCTCTCCTCGATCACGAATCTCGCCGCGGGTGCTGCCCGCTGGCAGATCGGCATGCAGCGCACGCGCGCGGCCAGCGGCCTGACCGACGAGCAGTGGTGGGAGCGCATGGGCCCCGCGCTCGCGGAGGCCATGGGTGACCTGCGGGTCCCGGTGGCCGACCGGGTGGGCTCGGCGGCGGCCAATGCCGGCGACCCCACGGGCTCGCTCACGTTCGCGCTCGAGGCGCTGCTCGACGGGGTGGCCCAGCAGCTCCCGCGTTGACCGGTCTGGGGCGACCCGAGATCGGGGCTGCTTCTGGTGGTCATGACCACGAGGAGTGGCCCCGATCTGCCGGTGCAGGGTCGTCGCCTGCACGGAGCCGGTGACGGTGGAGCCGGGGGCGGCGCGACGCGATCGAGGGCGCTGGTAGGTTGCTAGCATGACAGCGAGCCGTACGACGAAGAGCCAGTTCAACGTCTACCTGCCCCCCGAGCTGGTGCGTGAGGTCAAGCACCACGCGATCGACGACGGCGTCAGCCTGAGCCGGCTCGTGGAGGCCGCGCTGCGCGAGCACCTGTCCTGGCACACCGGGTCCGACTCGGGCTCCTCCGCGGGGGGCTCCGGCCCCGGGGCCGGACGCCCGGCGTACGCCTGATGACCTCCGAGAGCCTCTGGCGGGACCCGGACTTCGTCCGCTACTGGGCGTCCCGCGCGGTGTCCATGCTGGGCTCGGCGATCACCTACGTCGCCCTGCCGGTGCTCGTCTATCGCCTCACCGGGTCGGCGACCTGGACGGGCGTGGTGACCGCGATGGACACGCTGCCCTTCGTGTTCTTCGGGCTGCTCGGAGGGGCCCTCGGGGACCGGCTCGACCGGCGCGCGCTCATGGTCGGCGCCGACGTCGTGGCGGCGCTCGCCATCGGCTCGATCGTCGTCGCCCACCTGCTCGGGCACCTGTCGATCGCGCACCTGCTCGTGGCGGCCTTCCTGTCCGCTTCTGCCGCAACGATCTTCGACGGCGCCAACTGGGGTGCCCTGCCGACGCTGGTGGGGCGGGCGCGGCTGCCGGAGGCGAACGCCAAGGTCTACGGCACCGTGTCGGTCTTCGACGCGGCCGGTCCAGCGGTCGTCGGTCTGCTGCTCGCCGTGGTCGAGCCCGGCACCCTGCTCATCGTCGACGCCGCCAGCTTTGCCGCGAGCGCCCTGCTGATCCGGGGCATCTCGCGCGCGCTGTCACCGTCACGGCCCGGTGGCCGGGTGGGAGTGCGGCAGCTCGGCCGCGACGTGGGGGAAGGGCTGGCCTACCTGGCCCGCCATCCTCTGCTGCGGCCCATGACGATCGTCGCGGTCTTCGGATCCGCCGGTGCCGCAAGCATCCTCGCCGTGACGGTGGTGTGGTGCGACCGGGTGCTCGGCATCGGGACGTCGGGGTGGAGGTTCGGACTCCTGTATGCCGCATGGGGGCTCGGCGCGCTCCTGTCGTCCTTGGTGCTGGCCCGGGCCATGGGCGCGCTCGGCGCCATCCGGCTGACGCGGCGCCTGCTCCCCGTGGTGACGCTGCTGGCCCTCGTGCTCGCGTCGGTCGACCGGTTCGCGCTCGCGGTGCCGATCCTGCTGTCCTACGTGGGGATCCACACGCTGCAGTACACCTCGGTCGTGACCTGGCGGCAGCAGGTGATCCCCGACGAGCTCCTGTCCCGCGTCTCGAGCGCGGCACGGCTGATCGGCTGGGGAGCGGCGGCGTCGGTTGGCGCCCTCGTGGCCGGCCCGGTCGCCCAGCACTGGGGCGTGCGGACCGCGATCCTCCTCGCGGCGAGCCTGCACGCCTGCGGCGCCGCCCTCACGTGGGTGCCGGCACTGCGGCGGGCCGAGCCGGCGAGCAGCGCGACGCCGGCCTAGGCACGACACCGGCCGGGCCGGTCTGCTCGGCTCGTTCGTCGCGTGCGGGCCCAGGCGCCTGGCATCCGTGCGCTGGGAGCTCACAAAAGTGGCTCTCCTGACTGATCCGT
>NZ_DCYC01000084.1:0-5622 GCF_002330965.1 Arsenicicoccus sp. UBA2120 | reverse complement strand
TCAACTGCAACCCCGAGACCGTCTCGACGGACTACGACACGAGCAGCCGGCTCTACTTCGAGCCCCTGACCCTCGAGGACGTGCTCGAGGTCTACCACGCCGAGCGCGCCGCGGGACCGATCGCGGGCGTCATCGTCCAGCTCGGCGGCCAGACGCCGCTCGGGCTGGCCCAGGCGCTCAAGGACGAGGGGCTGCCGGTCGTCGGCACGTCGCCCGAGGCGATCCACCTCGCCGAGGACCGGGGCGCCTTCGGTCGCGTCATGCACGAGGCCCAGCTGCCCGCACCCAAGTTCGGCACGGCCTACTCCGCCGCCGAGGCCCTCGAGGTCGCCCGGGAGATCGGCTACCCGGTGCTCGTGCGGCCCTCCTACGTCCTCGGCGGGCGCGGCATGCAGATCGTGTATGACGACCAGACCCTCACCGACTACGTCACGCGCGCGGCGCTGGCCAGCCCCGAGCACCCGATCCTCGTGGACCGCTTCCTCGACGACGCGATCGAGATCGACGTCGACGTGCTCTACGACGGCGAGGAGATGTACGTCGGGGCGATCATGGAGCACATCGAGGAGGCCGGCATCCACTCCGGCGACTCCTCGTGCGTGCTGCCCCCCGTCACGCTGGGTCGCGCCGAGATCGACCGCGTCCGCGAGTCCACCCGCCGCCTCGCGCAGGGCATCGGTGTCCGCGGCCTGATGAACGTCCAGTTCGCCCTCGCCCAGGACATCCTCTACGTCCTCGAGGCCAACCCCCGCGCCTCGCGCACGGTGCCGTTCGTGGCCAAGGCCACGGGCGTGCAGGTCGCCAAGGCCGCCGCGCGGATCATGATGGGCGCCACCATCGCCTCGCTGCGGACCGAGGGCCTGCTTCCGGTCCAGGGGGACGGCGCCTCGCTGCCCATCGAGGCGGGCACGGCGGTCAAGGAGGCGGTCCTGCCGTTCAAGCGGTTCGTCACCCAGGACGGCGAGTTCGTCGACACGATCCTCGGGCCCGAGATGCGCTCCACCGGCGAGGTGATGGGACTGGCCGACGACTTCGGCACGGCCTTCGCCAAGAGCCAGCTCGCGGCGTTCGGCGGCCTGCCCACGCAGGGCACGGTCTTCATCTCGGTCGCCAACCGGCACAAGCGCGCCATGATCTTCCCCTGCAAGCGGCTGGCGGACCTCGGCTTCCGGATCCTCGCGACCGAGGGCACGGCCGACGTCCTGCGCCGCAACGGCGTGCGGGTCGAGGCGGTGCGCAAGCACAGCGAGGGCCGCGGGCCGGACGGGGAGCCCACGATCGTGGACCTCATCCTGGCCGGCGAGGTCGACATGGTCGTCAACACGCCCACCAGCCAGGAGGCGCGGGCCGACGGCTACACGATCCGGACTGCGACCACGTCGATGGACAAGCCGATCATCACCACGGTGCAGCAGCTGGCCGCGGCGGTGCAGGGCATCGAGGCGCTCGGGGACCACGTCGTGCGGGTGATGTCGCTGCAGGAGCACGCCGAGCGTCTCGCCCGGCACGGTGCGCACGCGGCGGAGTGAGACGGCATCCGGCCCGGACGGACCGGGTGAGCACCGACCGACCCGAGGAGACCCCGTGAGCCAGACCCCCTTCGGCGTGCGGCTGCGGGCGGCCATGGACGCCCACGGACCGCTGTGCGTCGGCATCGACCCGCACCAGCAGCTCGTGGAGTCCTGGGGGCTGCCCTACTCCCTCCAGGGCGTGGAACGCTTCGCCCTGACCTGCGTGGAGGCCTTCGGGGGAGAGGTGGCCTGCGTCAAGCCGCAGTCCGCGTTCTTCGAGGTCTTCGGATCCCGCGGGGTCGCCCTCCTCGAGCGCGTCCAGGCGGGGCTGCGCGAGGCCGGCACGCTCACGATCCTCGACGTCAAGCGCGGCGACATCGGCTCCACGATGACGGCCTACGCCGAGGCCTTCCTCGGCCAGGACAACCCCGACGCGGTCGACGCCATCACCGTGAGCCCCTACCTCGGCTACGGCTCGCTGCGACCGGCTCTCGACCTGGCGGCGACGACGGGGCGCGGCATCTTCGTGCTGGCCCTCACCTCCAACCCCGAGGGTGCCTCGGTGCAGCACGCGCGGGGCGCCGGCGGGCGATCGGTCGCGGGTGAGGTCGTGGCCGGCGCGGCCGTGGACAACGCCGCTGCTCGACGGGCCGGCGACCTCGGGAGCGTCGGCCTCGTCGTGGGCGCGACGATCGGTGACGCGGTCCGGGACCTCGACCTCGACCTGCGCTCGATGGGCGGACCGCTGCTCGCACCGGGGGTGGGAGCCCAGGGCGGCACGGCCGAGAGCCTGCGCCAGGTCTTCGGGGCCGCGCTGCCCCAGGTGCTGCCGTCCAGCTCACGCGAGGTCCTGTCGGCCGGCCCGGGCGTGCGGTCCCTGCGAGATGCCGTCCACCGGACGGGTCAGCAGATGCGCGCGCTGGTGACCCCGTCTGACTGAACGACGCGAAAGTGCGCGTCAAATGTGCGGATTCGTTCCCAGCGATCTCCGGCGGGGGGCTAGGCTCGTCACACGCCGCTCGGGCCCCCGCCCCGCGTTGCGGCTGCGCTGGCCCCGCCAGTACGTTGTCCACAAGCATCACCGACCGGCGCTGGCCAGCCCGGTCCAGACCCACCGAGGAGACTCCTGTGGCCTTGCCGACCCTGACCCCCGAGCAGCGAGCCGAGGCACTGGAGAAGGCCGCCGTCGCTCGACGCGAGCGCGCTGCGGTCAAGAACCAGCTCAAGTACGGCCAGGGCTCGCTGCGCTCGGTCCTCGCCGAGGGCAAGTCCAACGACGTCATCGGCAAGATGAAGGTCTACGTGCTGCTCGAGTCGCTCCCCGGCGTGGGTCAGGTGCGAGCCCGCCAGATCATGGAGGAGGTCGGGATCTCCCGCACCCGTCGCGTGCGTGGTCTCGGCGCCAACCAGATCGCGGCGCTGCTCGCCCGCTTCGAGAACTGAGCGCGATGACCGAGGCCGCTGCGCCCCGCCCCCGTCTGGTGGTCCTCGCCGGACCCACGGCGGTCGGCAAGGGCACGGTGGCGGCCTACGTCCGCGACCACCACCCCGAGGTCTGGCTGTCCGTCTCCGCCACCACGCGTGCGCCGAGGCCCGGCGAGCGGGACGGGGTGCACTACCACTTCCTGGACCGTGCCGAGTTCGAGCGCCGCCGCGACGCGGGGGAGTTCCTGGAGTGGGCGACCGTCCACGGCACCAACCTCTACGGCACGCCGCGCTGGCCCGTCGACGAGGTGCTGGCGGAGGGGCGTCCCGCGCTCCTCGAGATCGACCTCCAAGGCGCGCGCCAGGTGCGGGAGTCCATGCCCGAGGCGCTCTTCGTCTTCCTGGCCCCGCCGAGCTGGGACGAGCTGGTGCGCCGGCTGGTCGGCCGGGGCACCGAGGACGAGGCCGAGCGGGCCCGCCGCCTGACCACCGCGCGGGCCGAGATCGCCGCCCAGGCGGAGTTCGACGTCACCGTCGTCAACGACGATGTTCGCCGAGCGGCCGAGGAACTCGTATCATTGATGAGATCCACCCATCGACTGAAGCGAGACTGACTGTGCCTGGCACCGTTGCTGCCCCCATCGGGATCACCAACCCGCCGATCGACGACCTGCTCCAGGTTGCGGACTCCAAGTACGCCCTGGTCATCTACTCGGCCAAGCGCGCCCGGCAGATCAACGCCTACTACTCGCAGCTCTCCGAGGGCCTGCTGGAGTACGTCGGGCCGCTCGTCGAGACGCAGGTCCACGAGAAGCCCCTGTCGATCGCGCTGCGCGAGATCAACGACGGTCTGCTGACCTCCGAGCCCACCGAGGGCTGACCCACGCCATGGCTGTCCACGAGGACAGCAGCAGCGCCCGCCCCCGTCGCGTCGTCCTCGGCGTCGGCGGGGGCATCGCTGCCTACAAGGCCGCCTCGCTGCTGCGCCGCTTCACCGAGGCCGGTGACGACGTCACCGTCGTGCCGACCGGGGCGGCGCTGCGGTTCGTGGGGGAGCCGACCTGGTCGGCGCTGTCCGGCAAGCCCGTCACCCCCGAGGTCTTCGACGACGTCGAGCAGGTGCGGCACGTCCTGCTCGGCCAGCAGGCCGACCTCGTGGTCGTGGCCCCCTGCACCGCCAACCTGCTGGCCAAGGCCGCCCACGGCCTCGCCGACGACCTGCTGACCAATGTCCTGCTCACCGCCCGGTGCCCCGTGGTGCTCGCCCCCGCGATGCACACCGAGATGTGGCAGCACCCGGCGACCGTCGCCAACGTCGCGACGCTGCGGGCGCGTGGCGTCCACGTGATCGACCCCGCGTCCGGCCGCCTCACCGGCCGGGACACCGGCCCCGGGCGGCTGCCCGAGCCCGAGGCCATCCACGAGGCCTGCGAGCGGGTGCTGGAGGGGTCACCGGTCGAGGTAGCGGGCCCGGCTGATGACACAGACGCACCGGGCATCACAGACGCAGCAGGCGCCGCCGCTCACGAGGACCTGCAGGACCTGCAGGGCCTGCGGGTCGTGGTCACCGCCGGCGGCACGCGCGAGGCGCTGGACCCCGTCCGATTCCTCGGCAACCGGTCGAGCGGCAAGCAGGGCATCGCGATCGCCGAGGCGGCGGCCGCGCGCGGTGCCGAGGTCGTCCTGGTGGCGGGCGCGATCGACATACCGCCCCCGGATCACCCGCGGATCCAGACCCGCAGGATCGAGTCAGCCCTGGAGCTGCAGGACGAGATGGCGGGCCTGCTCGACGACGCCGACGTCGTCGTCATGGCCGCGGCGGTCGCCGACTTCCGCCCTCGGGAGGTCGCGACCTCCAAGATCAAGAAGACCCACCAGGAGGATCCCGCCCACGCCCCGGACGAGTCCGCCCCCGTGATCGAGCTGGTCCGCAACCCCGACATCCTGGCCGGGCTGGTCCGCGACCGGGCCCGCAGCGGGGTCGACCGGCCCTACATCGTCGGCTTCGCCGCCGAGACCGGCGACGCGGAGCACACCGTGCTCGAGCTCGGGCAGGACAAGCTGCGGCGCAAGGGTTGCGACCTGCTGGTGGTCAACCAGGTGGGGGTCGGCGTGACCTTCGGCCAGGACGACAACACCGTGACGATCCTGCGGCGCGACGGTGGAGAGCCCGTCACGACCGGGCCGACGACCAAGGCGCGCGTCTCACACACGCTCCTCGACGTCATCGCCGCCGACCTGCGGCGCTAGACTCCCGGCAACCTGCCGTCCATGCGCTGAGGAGCAACACGTGTCGCGTCTGTTCACGTCCGAGTCCGTGACCGAGGGCCACCCCGACAAGATCTGCGACCAGATCTCCGACTCGATCCTCGACGAGATGCTCCGCCAGGATCCTCGCTCCCGGGTCGCGGTCGAGACCATGGTCACCACCGGACTCGTCCACGTCGCCGGCGAGGTGACGACCGAGGGGTATGTCGACATCCCCCGCATCGTGCGCGACACCGTCCTGCGGATCGGCTACGACAGCTCCACCAAGGGCTTCGACGGGCAGTCCTGCGGCGTCGAGATCTCCATCGGGCAGCAGAGCCCCGACATCGCCCAGGGCGTCGACACGGCCGAGGAGGCCCGCGTCGGCGGCGCCACCGACCCGCTCGACCTGCAGGGCGCCGGCGACCAGGGCCTGATG
>NZ_DCYC01000009.1:0-35794 GCF_002330965.1 Arsenicicoccus sp. UBA2120 | reverse complement strand
GGCGTCGCGGCCGCCCTCGCGGCCGCCGTCGCGGCCCGGGCGGCCGCCCGGCTCGGCGCCCGCCGCCCGCCGCTGGGCCGCGCGGTGTGGGACCGCACCAACCACGCCGGCCGGACGGTCACCCTCCTCGAGGGACCCGCCTGGGCCCTGGGCGCGGTCGTCCCGCTGGCGATCCACCGATCGCCGGCCGCCCGCGCAGGGCTGCTCGCCACCACGGCCGCAGCGTCGCTGGGCGCCCTCGACGACCACGTCGGCAGCACCGCGGTCAAGGGTCTGCGTGGCCACCTCGCCGCGCTGCGTCGTGGCGAGCCGACCACCGGCGTGGTCAAGATCGTCGGCCTGGCCGCCACCGGTGTCCTCGCCACCGCCCTCATCGACCGGCCCCGGTGGGGGAGCGCTCGTCCGGGAGCCGCCGAGCTGCTCGGGCTCCTCGTCGGCGGAGCGGTCGTTGCGGGTGCCGCCAACCTCGTCAACCTCTTCGACCTGCGGCCCGGGCGAGCCCTCAAGGTCGTCCTGCTGACCGCGCCGCTCACCGCGACGCTCACCCACAGCCGTGACCAGGTCGGCCCTCCCACTCGCACCCGCGACGCCGCGACCCTCGCGAGCGCGGCCGTCGGCGCCTCCCTCGGTCTGCTCCCGGACGACCTCGCCGGGCGCTCGATGCTGGGCGACACGGGGGCCAACGCCGCCGGGGCGCTGCTCGGCACGGCGGTGGTCGCCGGGTGCCGGCTCCCCGGGCGGGCCGTGGCGCTCGCCATACTGACCGGTCTGGTGCTGGCCAGCGAGCGGGTGAGCTTCACCGCCGTGATCGAGTCGAGCCCGGTGCTGCGCACCGTCGACGCGTGGGGCCGCGCCACGTGAGCGCCCGCGCGGTCCGGGGGATCGCGGCGGCCAGCGGACTGATCGCCGTCCTGACCCTGCTGGCGCGGATCGTGGGGTTCGGCCGGTGGCTGACCTTCTCCGGCCAGGTCGGGGCGGGGTGCGTCGGCACGGCCTACTCCGCCGCCAACACCGTGCCCAACGTCCTCTACGAGGTCGCCGCCGGGGGAGCCCTGGCGGCGGTCGCGGTGCCCGTCGTGGCCGGCTACCTCGCGGACGACGACCACGAGCGCGCCGACCAGGTCGTCTCGGCCCTGCTGGGCTGGGCCTGCGTGATCCTGGTGCCCCTCGCCGTCGTCCTGGCCCTCGTGGCGGATCCCGTCGCGGGCTTCCTGCTGCCGGACGAGGCGTGCGCGTCGCAGCGGGAGCTGGCCACGCGGATGCTGTCGTGGTTCGCCCCGCAGATCCCGCTCTACGGCATCGGCGTCGTCGCGGCGGGAGCCCTGCAGGCCCGCCGGCGGTTCGCCTGGCCCGCCCTCGTCCCCCTGCTGTCCAGCCTCGTCGTCATCGGCGCCTACGTCGCCTACGGCCGTATGGCGCCGCCCGGCGCCACGGGCGCGACGCTGCCGGACGGGGCCCTGGTGGCGCTCGCGGGCGGCACGACGCTCGGGGTGGTGACGCTGAGCCTGCCGCTGCTGATCCCGTTGTGGCGCAGCGGTGCTCGGCTGCGCCCGACCCTGCGGCTGCCCGACGGTGCGGGGCGCCGGGTGCGCCGGCTCGCCGCCGCCGGGATCGTCGCCCTGCTCGCCCAGCAGGCCGCCGTGCTGGCGACCGTGTGGATCGCCGACCACCGCGGCGGGACGGGCGTGCTCAACGTCTACCAGTACGTCCAGGCGGTCTACGTCCTGCCCTACGCCGTGCTCGCCGTGCCGGTGGCGACGGCGGTGTTCCCCTCGCTGACGCAGGGTGGGGGAGAGCGCGCGCCGGTCGCTCCCGAGGTCTCCGCCCGCCTGTCGCGCTCGGTGCGCGTGGTGGCGCTGTCGGGCTCGCTCGGGGCCGCCGTCCTCGTGGCGGCCGCACCGGCGGTCGGCCGGTTCTTCGCCGCCATCGACGCCGGCCGCCACCACGGCCAGGGGCCCGACCTCGTGACCACCGTCGACCTGGGCCTGACCGCGTTCGCGCCGGGGCTGCTCGGCTACGGCCTGGTCGCGCTCCTGACCCGCGCGCTCTACGTCCGCGGGCGCCCGTCCGTCGCCGCCGGCTGGGCGGCGGCCGGGTGGGCCGTGGCGGCTCTCGTGCCGTTCGCCCTCACCGCCGGGGACGCGACCGCGGCGTCCACGATCACCGCCCTCGGGGTGGCGAGCAGCATCGGGATGACGCTGGCGGGGCTGGGGCTGCTCGTGGCCGTGCGTCAGGCCTGGGGGACCGGGGCCACCGCCGGGCTGTCCAGGGGGGTGGCCGGAGCCGTCCTCGCCATACCGCTGGCCGGCGTCGCCGGGCGGCTCGTCGCCGGCTGGTGGCCCGACTCGAGCGCCTCGGGCGCCGGGCACATCGCCGGGCACGTCGCCCTCGGTCTCGCGAGCGGGGCGGTCGCGCTCGCCGTCTGGGTGGGTGTCGCCGCCGTCACCGATCGCGCGGGCGTGCGGTCGCTCGTCGGCGCTGTCCGGGGGGCGGTTCGTCGGGGCGGTTGATCCCCGTTCGTGGTGAACTACTGCCATGCGCATCCTCCTGGTCATGGGTACGAGCTCCGGCGGCATGGGGCGGCACGTCCACGGACTCGTCCAGGGTCTCGTCGCCCGTGGGCACGACGTGATGGTCGGGTGCCCGCAGTCGGCCGACGAGCTGTTCGACTACAGCTCCACCGGCGCCCGCGTCGTCCACCTGCCCATCTCGGACCGGCCGCACCCCGCCAACGACCTGCGCGCCCACCAGACGCTGCGGGCCCTCATCGACGGCGCGGACGTCGTCCATGCGCACGGGCTCCGCGCCGGGGCCCTGTGCTCCCTGGCCCGCACCGGCCACCTGGCCCCGCTGATCGTGACCCTGCACAACGCCACGCCCGACAGCTCCTGGCTCGGCGGGGTCTACAACACCCTCGACCGGCTCGTCGCCAGCAAGGCCGACCTGGTCCTCACGGTCAGCCGTGACCTCGAGGAGCGCCAGCGCGAGCTCGGCGCCCGCCGCGTCGAGCACGCCGTCATCCCGGCGCCCGCGTTCTCCGGGGCGCGCACCGACCGGGCCACCGTGCGGCAGCAGCTGGGCGTCGACGACGGCACCACCCTGGCCGTCGTCGTGGCCCGCCTCACCACGCAGAAGGGCCTGCCCGTCCTGCTCGACGCGGCCGCCCGGCTCAAGGGCAGCGGGATCCGCTTCGTCATCGCCGGCGAGGGCCCCATGCGGCACGACCTCGAGACCGACATCGCCGAGCGCGACCTGCCCGTGCGGCTGCTAGGTGACCGCCGCGACGTCCCCGACCTGCTCGCCGCCGCCGACCTCGTCGTCAGCTCCGCCAACTGGGAGGGGCAGCCGCTCGCCCTGCAGGAGGCGCTGGAGGCCGGCGCCGCGATCGTCGCGACCGACGCGGGCGGCACCGCGGCCGTGGTCGGGTCGGCCGGCGTGCTGGTCCCCGTCGGCGACGCCGAGGCGCTCGCGGACGCGGTGGCGCGCGTGGCGCAGGACCCCGCCGAGCGCGAGGACCTGCGGGCGCGTGCCCTGGCCCGGGCCGAGGCGCTGCCCACGCAGGACGACGCGATCGACGCCGCCCTGTCGCAGTACTCCCTGTGCGTCGAGGACACCCGCCGCTGAGACGCGGGCGGTCGTCATACGGCCTGTCGTCCCGAGGTCACGGAATGATGACGTACCATCGAACTCCGTGGTGGACACCAAGCACATCTTCGTGACCGGAGGCGTTGCCTCTTCGCTCGGCAAGGGGCTCACGGCCTCCAGCCTCGGACATCTGCTCCGCGCTCGTGGTCTGCGCGTGACGATGCAGAAGCTCGACCCCTACATCAACGTCGACCCCGGCACGATGAACCCCTTCCAGCACGGCGAGGTCTTCGTCACCGAGGACGGAGCCGAGACCGACCTGGACATCGGCCACTACGAGCGCTTCCTCGACGTCAACCTCGTCGGCCGCGCCAACGTCACGACCGGCCAAGTCTACAACAACGTGCTGGCCAAGGAGCGTCGCGGGGAGTACCTCGGCGACACGGTCCAGGTGATCCCGCACATCACCAACGAGATCAAGGACCGGATGCGCGAGCCCGCCACCTTGGGCAAGGACGCTCCGGACATCATCATCACCGAGATCGGCGGCACCGTCGGCGACATCGAGTCGCTGCCCTTCCTCGAGGCGGCCCGGCAGGTGCGGCACGAGATCGGCCGCGACAACAGCTTCTTCCTGCACGTCTCGCTCGTGCCCTATCTCGCGCCGAGCGGTGAGCTCAAGACCAAGCCGACGCAGCACTCCGTCGCCGCGCTGCGCCAGGTCGGCATCCAGCCCGACGGGCTCGTGCTGCGCGCCGACCGGGAGATCCCCGAGGGCATCAAGAAGAAGATCTCGCTCATGTGCGACGTCGACGCCGAGGGCGTGTGCGCCTGCGTCGACGCCCCCTCCATCTACGACATCCCCAAGGTCGTCCACCGCGAGCAGCTCGACGCCTATGTCATCCGCCGGCTCGGGCTGAAGTTCCGCGACGTGAGCTGGAAGGACTGGGACCAGCTGCTGCGCCGCGTCCACGAGCCTGCTCACGAGGTGGAGATCGCCCTGGTCGGCAAGTACATCGACCTGCCCGACGCCTACCTGTCGGTGACCGAGGCGCTGCGCGCCGGCGGCTTCCACCACGACGCCCGCGTCGCCATCCGCTGGGTGGCGTCCGACACCTGCGAGACCCCCGAGGGTGCCCAGCAGGCGCTCGGCGGGGTCGACGCGGTGCTCGTGCCCGGCGGCTTCGGCGTGCGCGGGATCGAGGGCAAGCTCGGCGCGCTGCGCTGGGCCCGCGAGCACAAGGTCCCGACGCTGGGCATCTGCCTCGGGCTGCAGTGCATGGTGATCGAGCACGCGCGCAACGTCGCCGGCATCGAGGGCGCCTCGTCCTCCGAGTTCGACCCCGAGACCCCGGCCCCCGTCATCGCCACGATGGCCGAGCAGAAGGCCTTCGTCGAGGGCGCTGGCGACCTCGGCGGCACGATGCGCCTCGGCGCCTACCCCGCCAAGCTCGCCAAGGGCTCCGTGGTCGCAGGGGCCTACGGCACGACCAAGGCCAGCGAGCGCCACCGGCACCGCTACGAGGTCAACAACGCCTACCGCGCGCAGCTCGAGGAGGCCGGGCTCGTCTTCTCCGGCACCTCGCCCGACGGCACCCTCGTGGAGTTCGTCGAGCTTCCCCGCGAGGTCCACCCCTACTACGTCTCCACGCAGGCGCACCCGGAGTTCAAGTCCCGCCCGCACCGCGCGCACCCGCTCTTCGCCGGTCTGGTCGAGGCGGCCCTGGAGCAGCAGGGCGTCGAGACGTCCGCGCCGTCGGGGCCGTCAGCGTCCGCCGCACCGTCAGCACCGCGCCGCCGCGCCTCCGACAAGGGCTGAGGACGTATGACGGACAACGGTTTCCGCGGGACCCCGGTCGTCGGCGGCGAGGACATCGCCGACCGCATCGAGCCGCGCCCCGTCCTGGAGTCGCACGTCCTGCACGAGGGCTATGTCTTCGACCTCGTCTCGGAGACCGCGGACCTCGGCGAGGCGGGCGAGGTGCGCCGGGAGTTCCTGCGCCACCCCGGCGCGGTCGCGATCGTGGCGCTGGACGCCGAGGACCGCGTCGTGCTGATCCAGCAGTACCGCCACCCCGTGCGGGCCCTGGACTGGGAGATCCCGGCCGGGCTGCTCGACGTCGAGGGGGAGGACCCCGCCGTGGCCGCGTCCCGCGAGCTGCTCGAGGAGGCCGACCTGCGCGCCGAGCGCTGGGACGTGCTCATCGACTACTGGACGACTCCTGGCGGCAACGACGAGGCGATCCGCATCTATCTCGCGCGCGACCTGTCCGACGTGCCCGAGGACGAGCGCCACGACCGCGAGGGCGAGGAGCTCGGCATGCCGACCGCCTGGGTCTCGCTCGACGAGGCGCACGCCGCGGTGCTGGCCGGACGCCTGCACAACCCGTCCGCGTGCCTCGGGATCCTCGCGGCCCACGCCTCGCGTGCGGGCGGCTGGTCCTCGTTGCGCCCGGTCGGCAGCCCCTGGCCCGAGCACCCGGCCCACCGATGAGCGGCGGGGCCTTCGGCATACCGTCCCGCCCCTCCCCGCAGGAGTGCCCCTGCGGGTCGGGCCGGCCGTATGCCGACTGCTGCCGCCCGCTGCACGTCGGCCGCCGCCAGGCGAGCACCCCCGAGGAGCTGATGCGGTCGCGCTACAGCGCGTTCGTGGTGGGGGACGCGGAGCACCTGCTGCAGACCTGGGACCCGGCGACCCGTCCGGGCGACCTGCGGCTCGACACCGACCGCGAGTGGGCGGGGCTGGACGCCGTCCGCGCCGAGGGCGACACCGTGGAGTACCGCGCGCACTCCGTCGTGGGCGGACGCAGGCACGTCCTGCACGAGATCAGCCGGTTCCGGCGGGTGCTCGGGCGCTGGGTCTACGTCGACGGGGAGTTCCGCGACTGACGGCGCACGCCCGGCGTCGGTCTCGCGGTCAGCCGAGCGTCAGCTGGCCGTCGTCGGCGATCGGGAAGGCGCCCCAGGCGATCTCCCACAGGTAGCCGTCCGGGTCGGCGACGTAGCCGGAGTAGCCGCCCCAGAAGGCCTCGGCCGGCGCCTTGACGACGGTGCCGCCCGCCGTCTCCGCCGCGGCGACCACCTCGTCCACCTCGTGGCGCTCACGACAGTTGTGCGCCAGCGTGATCCCGGGGAAGCGCGAGCGCTGCTGGTCGGCGAACCCCGGGCCGACGTCGTCCGCCAGCGCCTCGTAGCCGTAGAGCGACAGCCGCGTGCCGCCGGTCGCGAAGAAGGTGACGTCGTCGTGGTCGGTGGCCGGGGCGACGCCGAGCCAGGTCGAGTAGAACGCGGTCGAGCGGGCCAGGTCGCTCACGCCGAGCGTGACCAGTGAGATGCGGGGCTCCATGGCCCTAGCCTTGCCGACGCTGCCGGTATCCCGCCACCGCGGCCAGCAGCAACGGACCCCAGAGCAGGATCGGCAGGTAGCACGCCGCCATCAGCACGAGCGGGCCCCCGTGCATCGTGTCCTGGTCGGGCCGGTGGCCGGTGAGGATCTGCGTGGTCATCGAGATCGTGAACAGCCAGGTGACGGCGAGCCCGCCGAGCGTGCCCAGGACGACCGGGACCAGGCGATGGATGCGGACGGCGCCCACCCGCTCGCCCCAGCCCTGGACGAGACCGAGGGCGAGCACCCCGGCGAGGACCTGGACGATGCTCAGTCCCCAGACGTAGCCCTCCTCGCCGGCGTGCAGGCGCTGCAGGTCCGCCGTGCCTGGCGGGACCCCGTGGAGCATCAGCAGGCGCCATACGGCCGAGGGGAGGGTGGACAGGAAGGCCGCCCAGGCGACGACCACGGCCCAGCGCTGCGGCGGGTGCCGCGTGCTCACGGGCTCGGGCGCTCCGCGCGGCGGGCGACGGCCCGCAGGATGTCGCGCCGGAGCAGCCCCGAGAACGGCGCGATGACGGTCCAGTAGGACCGGAAGCGTCGCCGGGCGACGTCGTCCGTCGCGTCGGAGCGGGTGGTCGTCTCGAGGTGGGTGCGATCGCCGGGCAACGGGGTCAGGCGGAAGTCCATGCCATAGCGGAGCCACCCCGGCTCGGCGAACTCCCGCAGCTCGTCGAGGGACTCGATGGGGCGCTGTGCGTCCGCGCGGGGCTCCCAGGGGCGTCCGACCATCCCGCTGGAGTAGTAGCTCGGTGGCTCGAGGTGGGTCGGTCGGCCGGGGCCGCGCGGGTCGGTGAGGAGGTCGTTGCCGACGTCGAGCCGCCCGCCGCTGCGCACGGCGATGAGCGGCCGGGCGATCAGGAGGTCGGCCCAGCGGGTGGCGAGGAGGGCGTCCCAGACGCGGTCGGGGGTGGCGGCGACGATGATGTCGTGGTGCTCGACGAACTCCGCGTCGGGCAGCGCGGTGGCCAGGGGCGAGGAGTTTTCTAGAACTCCGGTTCTAGTGAACATGATCTAAAACTAGGCCTAGGATGCAGCCATGGCAAGACCCGCGAAGTTCACGACCGAGGACCTGCTCGACGGCGCCCTGAGAGCCGTTGCGGCCCATGGCACCTCGGCGACCCTGGCGCAGGTGGCCCAGGAGGTCGGGGCCCCGATGGGGTCGATCTACCACCGCTACGCGTCGCGCGAGCACCTGTTCGTCGCGCTGTGGCTGCGGTCGATCCGGGCCTTCCACGTCGGGCTGCTGGCCACGCGCGAGATCGACGACCCGCGAGAAGCCTTGCTGGCGCAGGCGATCCACATCCCGCGCTGGTGCCGCGACCATCCCGACGTGGCGCTCGCGATGACGCTCTACCGCCAGCGGCAGCTGCTCGCCGCGCCGCCCGCGCACCTCGAGGACGAGGTGCGCACGCTCAACGACGAGGTGCGGGAGCTGGGCCGGGAGCAGGCCGCGGCGTTCTACGGCAGGCGCGAGGACCACCTCGAGCAGGTCATGGCGCTGGCCGTCCGCCAGTGTCCCTACGGCCTGGTCCGGCCGTTCATCGGGAGCGGTATGCCGCTGCCCCCGTGGATCGACGAGGCCTGCGTCGCGGCTGCCGCCGCCATCCTCGACCTCGAGAAGCCCGAGAAGCCCTGAGCCTCAGTCGATCTCTCCGGCGAGGGCCTTCGCCGCCAGCCGCTCCTCCTCCGCGAGCTCCCACACCTCGCGGGCCGCGGTCACGTTGACCACCACGATGACCAGGCCGAGCACGATGTCCGGCCAGCCCGAGCCCGTCCACCAGGTCACCAGACCCATGACGATGATCGCGGCGTTGACGACGACGTCGTTGCGCGCCGCCAGGAAGGCCGCCGCCGTCATCGACCCGCCGTGGTGGCGGATCCGAGCCAGGACCCACGTGCACAGGGTGTTGACGAGGATCGCGCCGCCGGCGGTGACGAGCAGCGCGCGGACGTCCGGCGCCTGCGGGTCCGAGACCTTGGCGAACGCCTGCCACGCGGCGGCGAGGGCCGGCACGCAGATGATCGCCGCCATGGCCCGGCCCGCGAGCGACCGGGCGTGCAGCGACCAGCCGAGCGCGAGGGCGATCAGCAGGTTGACCGCGGTGTCCTCCAGGAAGTCCACCGAGTCGGCGAACAGCGACACCGACCCGATGGTGAGCGCGACCCCCGCCTCGACGACGAAGTACGCCAGGTTGAGGGCGGCCACGACGAGCACCGTCCGGCGCAGGACGGCGGGGGTGATGGCGGTGGGCGCGGACGGCATACGGCCCATTGTCGTTTAGCCGGGAGCACGTGAGTCCGTAGGATGGCCGGGTGCGTCGCCAGTCGCGGCGCGCCACCGGGACCACCACCCACGAGACCACCTCTCCACGAGACAAAGGAACGATCGTGCTTCGTAGCCACGAGGCCGGCACCCTGCGTGCCGGCCACTCCGGACAGACCGTCACGCTCACGGGCTGGGTCGCCCGTCGGCGCGATCACGGTGGAGTGGCGTTCCTGGATCTGCGCGACGCGAGCGGCGTCGCCCAGGTCGTCGTCCGTGACGAGGTCCTGGCGGCCGGGGACGCGCACGAGCTGCGCAACGAGTACGTCGTCAAGATCGTCGGCGAGGTGCGCGAGCGGCCCGAGGGCAACGCCAACACCGACCTGCCCACCGGCGAGATCGAGGTCGTGGCCAGCGAGATCGAGGTGCTGAACCCCTCTGCGCCGCTGCCGTTCCAGATCGACGAGCGCGTGACCGTCGGCGAGGAGGCGCGCCTCAAGCACCGCTACCTCGACCTGCGTCGCCCCGGGAGGTCCGCCGGTGCCGCGCTGCGCCTGCGCTCCAAGGTGTCGGCCGCGGCCCGCCGCGTCCTCGACGAGCGCGACTTCGTCGAGATCGAGACGCCGACGCTGACGCGCTCGACCCCCGAGGGCGCCCGCGACTTCCTCGTGCCCGCCCGCCTCGCCCCCGGCAGCTGGTACGCCCTGCCCCAGTCGCCGCAGCTGTTCAAGCAGCTGCTCATGGTCGCCGGCATGGAGCGCTACTACCAGATCGCCCGCTGCTACCGCGACGAGGACTTCCGCGCCGACCGCCAGCCGGAGTTCACCCAGCTGGACATCGAGATGAGCTTCGTGCAGGAGGAGGACGTCCTCGAGCTCGGCGAGGCGCTCGCCAAGGAGATCTGGGCGTTGATCGGCGTCGACCTACCCACGCCCTTCCCCCGCATGACCTACGCCGAGGCGATGCGCCGGTTCGGCTCGGACAAGCCCGACATGCGCTTCGGCAACGAGCTGGTCGAGTGCACGGAGTTCTTATCCGACACCACCTTCCGGGTGTTCCAGGCGGAGTATGTCGGCGCCGTCGTCATGCCCGGTGGCGCCTCGCAGCCCCGCAAGCAGCTCGACGCCTGGCAGGAGTGGGCCAAGCAGCGCGGCGCGCGCGGGCTCGCCTACGTCCTCGTCGGCGCCGACGGCGAGCTGGGCGGACCGGTCGCCAAGAACCTCACCGACACCGAGCGGGCGGGCCTGGCCGCGCACGTCGGCGCCCAGCCCGGCGACTGCATCTTCTTCGCCGCGGGGGCGACCAAGTCCTCCCGCGCCCTGCTCGGGGCCGCGCGCCTCGAGATCGGGCGGCGCTGCGACCTGATCGACGAGTCGGCCTGGAGCTTCCTGTGGGTCAACGACGCGCCGCTGTTCGAGCCGACCGCGGACGCCGAGGCCGCCGGTGACGTCGCCGTCGGCGGGGGAGCCTGGACCGCCGTGCACCACGCGTTCACCTCGCCCAAGGCCGAGTTCCTCGACACCTTCGACACCGACCCCGGCCCGGCGCTCGCCTACGCCTACGACATGGTCTGCAACGGCAACGAGCTCGGCGGAGGGTCCATCCGTATCCACCGTCGCGACGTGCAGGAGCGGGTCTTCAAGGTCATGGGCCTGTCCCAGGAGGAGGCGCAGGAGAAGTTCGGCTTCCTGCTCGACGCCTTCGCCTACGGCGCACCGCCGCACGGCGGCATCGCCTTCGGCTGGGACCGGATCGTCATGCTGCTCGGCGGCTACGACTCGATCCGCGACGTCATCGCCTTCCCCAAGTCGGGTGGCGGCTACGACCCGCTGACCGACGCCCCCGCCCCCATCACGCCGGAGCAGCGCAAGGAGGCCGGGATCGACGCCGTCAAGAAGCCCGCGTCCGACAAGGCTGCGTACGACAAGGCCTCGTCCGACAAGGCCTCGTCCGACAAGGCCTCGCTCGACACGTCCGCCGTCGCGCCCAAGGAGTCCTGAGCCGTATGCCGCAGGGCAACCCCATCGAGGTCCTGCTGCTCGACGCCGACGGCGTGCTGCAGTACATGCCGAGGAGGTGGGCCTCCGCCATCCTCGGCGATCCCACCTGGCCCGGGATCGAGCGCCTGCTCGAGGTCGAGGCGCCGTTCCTGGACGGCCGCCGCCGCGAGGGCTTCCCCGAGGCGGTCGCCCAGATGCTCCGCGAGGACGGGTCGGCCATCACCCCCGACCAGTTCTTCGCGGCGTGGTCCGAGATCTCCGCCGAGGAGTCGGCGCTCGAGCTCGTCCGGCAGGTGCAGGCGCGCGGCGTGCGGTGCTACCTCGCGACCAACCAGCAGTGGATGCGCGCGGAGATCATGCGCGGCGGGCGGCTCTACGACGAGCTCGACGGCGGCTACTACTCCTACGAGCTCGGGGTCAAGAAGCCGGACCCGGCGTACTTCGACCACATCGTCCGCGACCTGCGCGTGCAGCGGGACCGCGTGCTGTTCGTCGACGACACGTGGCCCAACGTCGTCGGGGCCCGGGCCGCCGGGATCCGGGCGGTGCACAAGCCGTATGCCGCGGGCGTGGCCGGCCTGGAGCGCGTGCTGCGCTGGCACGGCGTCCTCTGACCTCGGACTCGCAGACCCGCCGCCGGTAAAGGCATCAGCCTGGCGAACGACGGCCGGTCGATGCCTTTACCGGGGGCGGGTCAGGTGCAGGCGGACTCGCGGCCCGCGCCGGATCCGTCGGGCGCGAGCACGCTGCAGCTCCACCAGGCCTTGTCGGTGACATAGCCCATGGAGTGGTACAGCCCGCGGGCGACCACGTTGTCGGCATACATGCCCAGGGTCACGACCGGTTCCGTGCGCAGGAGGTCGCGCGTCAGGACCGCCGTCGTGGCCCGGCCGAGGCCCTGCCCACGGTGGCTGGAGGCGACGATGATGCCCGACAGGTGGGCGGCCCCGGACGAGAGCCGGTGGACCGCCGCGCACGCCACGATCCGCCCCCGGTCGTCGCGCACGCCGACCCAGCGCTCGCTGCGCCCCGTGCCCGGGCAGCCCTCGGACAGCGGGTTCTCCCGATCGGCGAGGTCCTGCAGCTCGGCGGCGTCAGCGAGGTCGTCGAGGGGTATGACGCGGGCCTCGGCGGGGGTCGGTGGGGGAGGGACGACCGTGGCCATCCAGTCCCAGGCCGAGCCGTCGGCCGTGCCGATCCTCTGGGTGAGCACGTCCGCGTGCTGCTGCTCCACGGACACGTGATCCAGGGTCACCGCCAGCACGCCCTCGGCGATCAGCCGGTCCAGGAGCCGCCCGAGGTCCTCGCGAGGGCCCCACGTCGCGAGGTTGCGGCGACCGGAGTGGCTGCGCCGCACGAACGCCACCGCGCCACCGAGCACCCACCCACCGTCGAGGTGGGCGGGGACGGCATACCGGGCGAAGAGGTCGTCCGGCTCCGCGATGGCGCACAGCTCCGCTCGCGTCGAGATGGTGCGCACGGCTTCCTCCCTGATCCCGTCCATGACCCGACCTTGATCCCCGACTCCCGACCCCCGACCCCAAAGATCGTGAGGGTCTGGTCCAAGATTCTTGGACCAAACCCTCACGATCATGGTGAGCCCGGGCTCATGGCGAGCGTGGCTCATGGCGAGCCGGGGCTCATGGTGCCAGTGCTGCTACCAGCCCTGCTGCTTGTTGGCGTTGTCCGCGGCCGCCCGCGCGTCGGAGACGCTGTCGCTGTCACCCGTGCGCGGCTTGAACGTGCGCGCCGACTGGTGGTTGGGGTCGTCCGCGTCGTTGCCCAGGCCCACCTTGTCGGCGACCTTGTGCAGCAGACCGCCCAGCCCACCGTGTCCCTCGGACGACCGGGTGGCGCCGTCACCGCTGCTCGTGCCGCCGGGCAGGTCCGAGTCGACCTCGGCGCCCGTGGCCACGAGGACCTCCGGGAAGTGGCAGGCGCTGCGGTGACCGTCGAAACCGTCCGGCCGGTCGATGAACTCGGGCACCTCGGTCTTGCAGATCTCCTGCATCTTCCAGCACCGCGTGTGGAAGCGGCAGCCGGCGGGCGGGTTGGCCGGGGACGGTACGTCACCCTGCAGGACGATCTGCTCGCGCTTGCCGCGCAGCGTCGGGTCCGGCACGGGGACGGCCGACATCAGCGCCTGGGTGTACGGGTGCGTCGTCCTCTCGTAGATCTCGTCCTCGGTGCCCAGCTCGACCATCTTGCCGAGGTACATCACGCCGACGCGGTCGGAGATGTGACGCACGACGGACAGGTCGTGGGCGATGAAGATGTAGGACAGGCCGAGCTCCGTCTGGAGCTTCTCCATCAGGTTGACGACCTGCGCCTGCACCGACACGTCCAGCGCCGAGACGGGCTCGTCGCAGATCAGGACCTTGGGGTTGAGGGCGATCCCGCGGGCGATGCCGATGCGCTGCCGCTGGCCACCGGAGAACTGGTGGGGATAGCGGTTGATGTGCTCCGGGTTGAGCCCGACCAGGTCCAGCAGGTCCTGGACGGCCTTGCGACGACCCGACCTGGGCACGACGTCCGGGTGGATGTCGAAGGGCTCGCCCACGATGTCGCCGACCGTCTTGCGAGGGTTGAGCGAGGTGTAGGGGTCCTGGAACACGATCTGGATGTCGCGGCGCAGCTTGCGCATGGCCGCGCCCTTCTGGGCGTACATGTCGATGCCGTCGAAGTCGAGCGTGCCCGACGTCGGCTCCTCCAGGCGCATGAGCAGACGTCCGAGGGTCGACTTGCCGCAGCCGGACTCGCCCACGATGCCGAGGGTCTCGCCCTTGAGCAGCTCGAAGGAGACGCCGTCGACGGCCTTGACCTGACCCGTCGTGGTGCGGAGGATGCCGCCCTTGATGGGGTAGTGCTTGACGAGGTCCTTGGCGACGAGGATCGGCTCAGCCATGGAGCACCTCCTGGGAGAAGTGGCACGCGGACAGGCGGCCGGGGGCCACCTCGAGCAGCTCCGGACGGTCCACGCGACAGATGTCCTGGGCGTAGCGGCAGCGCGGGTTGAAGGCGCAGCCCGGGGGGATCCGCATCAGGTTGGGCGGCAGGCCGCCGATCGCCGACAGCGTCTCGCCCTTCTGGTCGAGCCGCGGGATGGAGTCCAGCAGCCCCTTGGTGTAGGGGTGGGCCGGCTTGCGGTAGAGCTCGTAGACGTCCGCCTGCTCGACGATGCGGCCGGCGTACATCACCGCGATGCGGTCGGCCACGTCGGCCACGACCCCGAGGTCGTGGGTGATCAGGATCAGGCCCATCTGACGCTCCTGCTGGAGCTCGGCCAGCAGACCCATGATCTGCGCCTGCACCGTCACGTCGAGCGCGGTCGTCGGCTCGTCGGCGATGAGGACCGCCGGGTCGAGGGCGATGGCCATCGCGATCATGATGCGCTGGCGCATGCCGCCCGAGAACTGGTGCGGGAAGGCCTTGACGCGTGACTTGGCCCCGGGGATCGCCACGCGCTCCATCAGGCGCACGGCCTGCTCGAGCGCGTCGGTGCGGTTCATCCCGCGGTGCTGGCGGAACATCTCGGCGATCTGCCAGCCGACCGGGAACACCGGGTTGAGCGAGCTCAGGGCGTCCTGGAAGATCATCGAGATCTCCGGGCCGCGGACGTGCCGCCGCTGGTCCTCGGGCATGGTCAGCAGCTCCTGCCCGCAGTAGCGGACCGAGCCCTGAGGGATCTTGGCCGGGGGCATGTCGAGGATGCCCATGATGGCCTGGGCGGTTACCGACTTGCCGGAGCCGGACTCGCCGAGGATCGCGAGCGTCTCGCCGGCGTTGAGCGTGAAGTTGACGCCGTTGATGGCCCGCGCGATCCCGTCGGCCGTGTGGAACTCGACGTGGAGGTCCTCCACGTCCAGGAGCCGGCCGTCGGTCGGCTGGTAGGCCGAGCCGGCCTCCTGCGGTGCCCGCGCGTGGCGGGCGGTGTGGGTCGTAGACATGTGTGTGTCAGCCCCTCATCGAGACTTGGGGTCCAGCGCGTCGCGGACGGCGTCACCCAGGAGGATGAAGGCCAGGACCGCGAGGCTCAGGAACAGGCTGGGGAACAGCAGGATGTGCGGCGAGGTGCGCACCGTGTCGAGGGCGTCCGAGATGGCGACACCCCACGAGATGGTGGGCGGGACCAGGCCGATGCCGAGGAAGGACAGCGACGCCTCGGTGGCGATGTAGGCACCCAGGTTGATCGTCGCCACCACGATGACCGGGGCGACGGCGTTGGGCAGGACGTGGCCGAGGATGATCCGGCCCGGCCCGGCGCCGAGCGCCCGCGCCGCCTGGACGTACTCGAGGGACTTGACCTGCAGCACGGCGGAGCGCATGAGCCGCGCGATGCCCGGCCAGCCGAACACCGTCATGACCAGCACGACCTTGCCCACGACGACCCAGTAGGACGTGTTGGCGTTGGACGGGAACGAGGCCATGAACAGGATGCCGCCGAGCAGCATGGGGATGGCGAAGAAGATGTCCGTCACGCGCATGAGCAGCGCGTCGAGCCACCCGCCGAGGTAGCCGGCGAAGATGCCGAGGGCACCGCCGACGATCGTGGTGCTCAGCGTCGTGAGCACGCCGACGATGATCGACGCCCGCGCGCCGTAGATGGTGCGGGCGTAGATGTCCCGCCCCTGCTTGTCGGTGCCGAACCAGTGCTCGCCGCTCATGGACTCGCGCACGTGGCGCAGGGAGCCGGAGGTCGGGTCGATCCGGGTGAACAGCTGGGGGATGAACGCCATGAGCAGGAAGATGAGGATGAGCGCTGCCGAGATCCAGAAGAGCGGGTTCCTGCGGAGCTGGCGCCAGGCGTCGGACCACAGGGATCGGGCCTCCTCGCCACCGCCCTGAGCGGGTGCCGGGGCGACCTCGGTGGCGGCGACGGTGGCGGTGTTGGCGTCAGTCATGGCTGATCCTCGGGTCGAGCAGGCCGTAGAGCAGGTCGATGAGCAGGTTGACGAGCAGGAACACGAACACCAGCATCGTGACGGCCGAGACGACGGCGATGCCGTCGCGGTTGCGGATGCCCGTGAAGATGTAGCCACCGACGCCGTTGATGTTGAAGATGCGCTCCGTGATGATCGCGCCGCCGAGCAGGCCGCCGAAGTCGGCGCCCAGGAAGGTGACCACCGGGATCATCGAGTTGCGCATGGCGTGCAGCCCGACGGCGCGCTGGCGGGTCAGCCCCTTGGAGATCGCCGTGCGGACGTAGTCGGCGCGGAGGTTCTCGACCAGGTTGGTGCGCATGAGCCGGGCGACGTAGGCGATCGACAGCGACCCGAGGACGAAGCCCGGGAGCACCAGGTCGTAGAGGGTCGGGTCGTTGGCCGCGGTCACGGGGAACCACCGCAGGCGGACGCCGAGGAGGTACTGCAGGGTCGAGCCGATGACGAACGAGGGGATGGAGATCGCCACGAGGGTCGAGACCATCACCAGGTTGTCGATGAACTTGCCCTTGCGGATGCCGGCGAGCACACCCGCCACGAGGCCGATCACGATCTCGAAGGCGATGGCGATCGCGGCGAGCTTGGCCGTGATGACGTAGCGGGAGGACAGGTCCTCGGCGACGGGGATGTTGTAGAAGTTGGTGCCGAGGTCGCCCTGGACGAGCTTGCCCATGTACTTGCCGTACTGGACGACCAGCGGGTCGTTGAGGTTGTGCTCGGCGCGGAACTTCTCGATGTAGGCGGGGGAGCAGGGGCGCTCGCCGCACTTGCCCTCGGTCGGATCGCCCGGCAGGGCGAACACCATGGCAAAGATCAAGAACGTGGCCCCGATGATCACCGGGATCATCTGCAGGATCCGGCGAATGATGTATTTGGTCACGACACCTCCTCAGGTGGTCGTGCCTGCGGCGGCTGGGCCGCAGACGGCTCGAAGTCGTGCTCCAAGCGTGGAGCTCCGGCGCCCTCGTCCGCCGTGGGGATGGTCGTCGGACGAGCGGCTCACGCGGCGCCCTTGCTCACGTGATGGCTGGGTCTGTACCCCGGTAGGGGTGGATGGGAAGAACGAGCGGCTACAGGGTAACCGGTCCCTGGCTGGGGGCCGGTCGCCGGGGTGATACCCGGGTGCTGCAGGTCCGCGGACGGCGAATCCCGTTGTGCACCGGCCGCCGTCACAGCCGTGGGTGCCCGGCACGTGCCGGGCACCCACGGATCAGGTGTCACCTGTCAGCGGACGACCGCTGGGTCACTTGAGCTTGATGCCCACGTAGTCCGGCTTGCCGAACGCCGAGATCTTGACGTTGGTGACCTTGGGCGACCAGCCGATGGTCGACTTCGGGTACCACAGCGGGATGGCCGGCATCTGCTCCTTGAGCATGCCCTCGGCCTCCTGGTACAGCTCGTTGGCCTTGGCCGAGTCGGTTGCCGCGGCGGCCTCCTTGAGCTTGGCGTCGAAGGCCTCGTTGGAGTAGTCGCCGTCGTTGGAGGACGCACCCGTGGCGAAGATCGGGGTGAGGAAGTTCTCGATCGACGGGTAGTCCATCTGCCAGCCGGTGCGGAAGAGGCCCTTCATCTCGCGCTTCTTGACCTGCGTGCGGAAGGTCTTGAAGTCGACGACCGGGGTGGCGACGCAGTCGATCGCGAGCGCCTCCTTGATGGACTGGCAGGTGGCCTCGGTCCAGTCCTTGTGCGACGCGTCGGCGTTGTAGGAGAGGGTGAGCTTGCCCTTGAAGCCGCCGGCCTCCTGGAGCAGCGCCTTGGCCTTGGCGGCGTCGTAGGTGCAGAACTCGCCGCAGGCGCCGGCCTTGTAGCCGTTGACCGTCGTGGCGACCCAGCCGGTGGCCGGGGTGCGGGTGCCGTTGAACTGCGACTTGATGACGGCCTCGCGGTCGACCGCCATGGAGATGGCCTGACGCACCTTGGGGTTCTGGACCGCCGGGTCGGCCTTGGCGGAGGCGAAGGTCATCGTGGAGATGCCGCCGTACTCCTTCTGGGCGTTGCGGTCGGGCAGGTCCGTCTTGTACTTGTCGGCGGTGATCGCCGAGGAGGGGATCTCGTCGGTGACGTCCAGGTTGCCGGCCATCACGTCGTTGTAGGCGGCCGAGGAGTCCTGGTAGATCTTGAACGTGATCTGGTCCAGGGAGCCCTTGTTGGCGCCGGAGTAGTTCGGGTTCTTCTTGAGGACGATCGCCTGGTTCTTGGTCCACGACTCGACCGTGTAGGGGCCGGCACCGATCGGCTTGTCGCCGAACGCCTTCGGGTCCTTGGCGAACGAGTCGGGCAGCGGCGCGAAGGCCGAGTAGCCGAGGCGCTCAGGGAGGTTCGAGACCTTGTCCGTGGTCTTGATGGTGAAGGTGGTGTCGTCGACGACCTTCAGGCCCGACATGGTCTTGGCCTTGGGCGTCTGACCCTCCTCGGCCTGCAGGTCGGCGAAGCCCTCGATGGGCTCCATGAAGTAGGACGCGCCCTGGGCGTTGGTCGACAGGGCGGTGTAGTTCCACGCGTCGACGAAGTTCTTGGCCTTGACCTCGGTGCCGTCCGAGAACTTGTAGCCCTTCTTGAGCTTGACCGTGAAGTTCTGGTTGTCCTTGGTCTCGATGGACTCGGCGATGTCGTTCTCGGGCTTGGCCGTGTCGACGTTGTAGTGGACGAGACGCGCGGTGACGGCGTCGATGACGTCACCACCACAGGTCTCGGTGGTGGCGCCGGGGATCAGGGGGTTCTCCGGGTTGCAGCCACGGACGGAGATGGACCCGCCCTGCTTGCCGGCGGAGTCGCCGCTGCCGGTGGAGCCGGAGCTGCCGGAACCGCCGCCACAGGCGGCCAGCAGCATTGCCGACGCCGAGACGGTCGCGGTGAGGGTGAGGCGAGTGGTGGCTCGCATAGGGATAGACCTCCTCGAACGGGTCCGTTGATGGGACGGACCTGTGGTGATCACCCTGACGGATGGCGGCCAGGGTGTGATCCCAGCCGAGCGAGCGCGCCTTTGCCCTCGTGCGAGCGGGGAACCGTGGCCACACTCTAGGTCGGCCCGGGGCCGGGTCCAGACCCCGGGGCGGCGTCGATACCGATTCGTGACCAGACGTGCCGCCGGACGGGCGAGCCCGGCAGCAGTTGGACCGACCACCCCGAGGGGCACGTCTGCGAGACTGGGCCGGTGGATCTCCCGGACCTGTTCGCCGCCCCCGGCAGCTCCGACGCACCCCTGCCGCCCCTCGCGGTGCGCATGCGTCCCCGCTCCCTGGAGGAGGTGCGCGGCCAGTCCGCGGCGCTGCGTCCGGGCAGCCCGTTGCGGCGGCTGATCGAGGGTCACTCGGGTGCGGTCGGACCCCTCTCGGCGATCCTCTGGGGTCCCCCGGGCACCGGCAAGACCACCCTCGCCCACCTCGTCGCGACCGCCGCCGGCCGCCGCTTCGTCGAGCTGTCGGCCATCACGGCCGGGGTCAAGGACGTGCGCCGGGTGATCGACGAGGCCGTGCGCGAGCGCGACCTCTACGGCCGGACCACCGTGCTCTTCCTCGACGAGATCCACCGGTTCACCAAGGCCCAGCAGGACGCGCTCCTCCCGGCGGTCGAGAACCGCCTCGTCGTGCTGGTGGCGGCGACCACGGAGAACCCGTCGTTCAGCATCATCGCGCCGCTGCTGTCCCGCTCGGTGCTCGTGACGCTGGGGTCGCTGACGGACGCCGACCTGGGGGAGGTGCTGGACGCCGCCCTCGTCGAGGAGCGAGGACTGGCGGGGGAGTTCACGCTCGAGGAGGCGGCGCGCGAGCACGTCGTGCGCATCAGCGGGGGAGACGCCCGCCGCGCGCTCACGGCCCTCGAGGGCGCGGCCGGGGTGGCCCTCGGCGACCTCCCGGTCGGGGACGGTGACCGGGAACCGGTCGTCATCACGTCCGCCCACGTCGAGCAGGCGGTGGAGAAGGCCGTCGTGCGCTACGACAAGACCGGCGACCAGCACTACGACGTCGCCTCGGCACTCATCAAGTCGATGCGGGGGTCCGACGTGGACGCCTCGCTGCACTACCTCGCGCGGATGCTCGAGGCCGGGGAGGACCCGCGGTTCATCGCCCGCCGGGTGGTCATCGCGGCCTCCGAGGACGTCGGTATGGCGGACCCCACCGCACTGCAGACCGCGGTGGCCGCGATGCACGCGGTGGCCCAGATCGGCATGCCGGAGGCGCGGCTCATCCTCGCGCAGGCCGTCGTCCACAACGCGCTCGCGCCCAAGTCCAACGCGGCCTACACCGGCATCAACGAGGCGATCGCCGACGTGCGCGCCGGCCGCGGGGGTGCGGTCCCCGCCCACCTGCGCGGGTCGGGCTACGCCGGCGCGTCGCGGCTCGGCCACGGCGACGGCTACGTCTACCCGCACGCCCTCGACGAGGGTGTGGCGGCCCAGCAGTACCTCCCGGACGACCTGGACCGCACCGTCGACTACTACCGGCCCACCACGCGCGGCTTCGAGGAGCGCCTGGCGAGCCGGTGGGCGTGGCTGCGGACCGCCCTGCACGACCGGCGGTGAGCCAGGACGCTCGGGGTAGGCTGGCCGCAGACGCCACGACCCCTCGGAGGTGAGCGCCGTGGTCCCCGGCACCCGTCGCGCAGTGATCGCAGCGACCGCAGCACGTGCAGCGGCCGCCGCGAGCCACGCGGTGGGCCGAGCCCGAGCTATCTAGGGGCGGCCGCCCCCGCTCCGGCCTGCGTGCGCGCAGGCGACCCCTCCCCGTCATACGACTGCTCTGCCAGGCCCCGGCCGATGCCCGCGCCTGCACCCCGAACCTGTTGCGAGAGAAGGACTGACCCGTCATGGAAACCGCCGAGATCCGCCGTCGCTGGCTCGCGTACTTCGAGGGCAAGGGACACACCGTCGTCCCCAGCGCCCCGCTCCTCTACGACGACCCCAACCTGTTGTTCGTCAACGCCGGCATGGTGCCGTTCAAGCCGTACTTCCTGGGGCAGGAGACCGCCCCCTACCTCCGTGCCACGAGCGTGCAGAAGTGTGTGCGCACCGGCGACATCGAGGAGGTCGGCAAGACCACCCGCCACGGCACGTTCTTCCAGATGAACGGCAACTTCTCCTTCGGCGACTACTTCAAGAAGAAGGCGATCCGCTTCGCCTGGGAGCTCGTCACCGGGCGCCAGGAGGACGGCTTCCTCGGCTTCGACCCGGACAAGGTCTGGGTCACGGTGCTCGGCCCCGGTTACCACCCGGACTACCCCGAGGGCGACAAGGAGGCCTACGACCACTGGGTCGCGGTGGGCGTCCCGCCGGAGCGGATCCAGGGTCGCAGCCTCAAGGACAACTACTGGCACATGGGTGTCGAGGGCCCGGGCGGCCCCTGCTCCGAGATCTACATCGACCGCGGCGCGGAGTACGGCCCGGACGGTGGCCCCGAGGCCGACGAGGACCGCTTCCTCGAGATCTGGAACCTCGTCTTCCAGACCGAGGAGATCACCGACGTCAAGGCCAAGGACGACTTCCGCGTGGTCGGTCCGCTCCCCGCCAAGAACATCGACACCGGCATGGGCCTGGAGCGCGTCGCCTTCCTGCTCCAGGGCGTGGACAACCTCTACGAGATCGACGAGGTCTATCCCGTCATCGAGCGGGCCGAGGCGATCTCCGGCCGGACGTATGGCGCGAACGACGACGACGACGTCCGCTTCCGCGTGGTCGCCGACCACGTCCGCTCGTCCCTCATGCTCATCGGTGACGGCGTGACCCCGGGCAACGAGGGTCGCGGCTACGTGCTGCGGCGGCTGCTGCGCCGCGCGGTGCGCTCGATGCGCCTGCTCGGCGTGACCACGCCCGCCCTGCCGGAGCTGCTGCCCGTGTCGATGGAGCAGATGAGCCGGTCCTATCCCGAGCTGAAGCGCGACTTCTCGCGCATCAGCCAGATCGCGTATGCCGAGGAGGAGGCCTTCCGCCGCACCCTCACGAGCGGGACCACGATCCTGGACAGCGCGGTCTCGGCGGTCAAGACCTCCGGCGCCGGCGTGCTGGGCGGCGACAAGGCCTTCCAGCTCCACGACACCTATGGCTTCCCGATCGACCTGACCCTCGAGATGGCGGCCGAGCAGGGCGTGTCCGTCGACGAGGAGGGCTTCCGCCGCCTCATGGGCGAGCAGCGGGCCCGGGCCAAGGCGGACGCCAGGGCCAAGAAGCAGGGGCACGGCGACGCCCACGCCTACCGCGAGCTGGCGGACGCCCTCGGCCACGCGGTCGAGTTCACGGGCTACGACGAGGTCCGGTCCGAGGCCCGCGTCTCGGGCCTGGTCGTCGACGGCGAGTCCACGCAGGTCGCGGCCGCGGGGCAGGACGTCGAGGTCGTCCTCGACCGCACCCCCTTCTACGCCGAGGGTGGCGGCCAGCTCGCCGACGGCGGACGGATCGAGCTCGACAACGGCGCCGTCATCGAGGTGCGCGACGTCCAGAAGCCCATCAACGGCCTCATCGTCCACAAGGCCACCGTCGTGTCCGGCGAGGTCGTGCCCGGCCTGGCCGCGCACGCCCTGGTCGACCTGCAGCGCCGCCGCGCGATCAGCCGCGCCCACACCGCGACCCACATGGTGCACAAGGCGATCCGCGAGGCCCTCGGCGACACCGCGACGCAGGCAGGGTCCGAGAACGCCCCCGGGCGCTTCCGGTTCGACTTCAACGCCACCTCCGCCGTGCCGGTCTCGGTGCTGAACGAGGTCGAGTCCAAGGTCAACACGATGCTGCTGGAGGACCTCGAGGTCCGCGCCGACGTGATGACCCAGGAGGAGGCCGTCGCCACCGGCGCGATGGCGTTGTTCGGCGAGAAGTACGGCAACGAGGTCCGCGTCATCTCCGTCGGCGAGTGGGCCCGTGAGCTCTGCGGCGGCACCCACGCGCAGCGGTCGGGCCAGCTCGGTGTCGTCAAGCTCCTCGGCGAGGCGTCCATCGGCTCCGGCGTGCGCCGGGTCGAGGCCCTCGTCGGCTCGGACGCCTACGACTTCCTGGCGCGCGAGGCCGCGATCGTCGGCCAGCTCACCGCTGACCTCAAGGTCCGCAGCGAGGAGCTGCCCGAGCGCATCTCCTCGATCCTCGGCAAGCTCAAGGACGCCGAGCGCGAGATCACCACCATGCGCCAGCAGCAGGCGCTCGCCGCGTCGGGCCGGCTCGCGAGCGAGGCCAAGGATGTCTACGGCGTCAGCTTCGTGGGCCACCAGGCCCAGGGCGTGAGCGGCGACGACCTGCGCGCGCTCGTCCTGGACCTGCGCGGACGTCTCGGCAACGACCGCCCGGCTGTCGTCGCCGCGGCGACCGAGTCCAAGGGTCGCCCCGTCGTCATCGTGGCCACCAACGAGCGGGCCCGCGAGTGGGGCATCAAGGCCGGCGAGCTCGTCCGCGTCGCCGCGCAGACGCTCGGCGGGGGCGGTGGCGGCAAGGACGACCTGGCCCAGGGTGGCGGGCAGGATGCCGCCAAGATCGGCGATGCGCTGACCCAGGTCGAGTGGACCGTCGGGGCCCGCGCCACCCAGCGGTGACCCGTGGCTGACCTGCCCCGCGGCGTGCGCCTCGGCGTGGACGTGGGCACCGTGCGTGTCGGGGTCGCCCGCAGCGACCCGGACGGCCTGATCGCGACGCCCGAGGCGACCGTGGCGCACGTGCCCGGACGGCACACGGACGTCGCGGCCGTCGCCGCCCTCGCGGCCGAGGTCGGGGCGTCCGTCGTCTATGTCGGGCTGCCCCGCACCCTCGCCGGGGGAGAGGGCGAGTCGGCGCGTCGGGCGCGCGAGTTCGCCGCCGGTCTCCTAGGCTCGACCCCGTCCGCCACCGGTGGCCCGAGCGTCGAGGTCCGCCTCGTCGACGAGCGACTGACCACGGTGGACGCCGCACGACAGCTCCGCGACAGCGGGCGCCGGGCCCGGGCCCAGCGCCAGGTCATCGACCAGGCCGCCGCGGTGCTGATCCTCCAGGTAGCCCTCGACCACGAGCGATCCACCGGGAGGAGGGCCGGCTCCTCGACCGAGGCGGAGCCCGGACCCGCGGTGGACGCCAGTCGCGCCACCGCCTCGATCCCCGCCCGCCCCCGCAAGGCGCGGCACCGGGGACGGGGAGCCGACGCCCGGCCCGAGGCGCCGGTCGAGCCCGACGACAAGGACCCCAGCCCGTGACCGACCAGCACCTGAGCGACTCGATCTTCGGCGGTCGGGACGGGTCCGGCCCCGGTGACCACGGGCGAGGCGGCACGACGGGGGCGTCACCGACCGGCCGTCCGCCGCACCGGCGCCGGCGCGGCCCGCTGCTGATCCTCCTGCTCCTGGTCGCCCTGGCCGCTGCCGTGCTGGTCGCCGGGCTCGTGCTCAAGCCCGTCGTCGCCGGCTTCCTCGGCGGCGGTGACTACGCCGCGAGCGACGCCACGGGCAAGAAGGTGCCGGTGACGATCGCCGCCAACGCCAACGGCCGGGCCATCGGGGACACCCTGGAGAAGGCCGGCGTCGTCAAGTCCGCCGGTGCCTTCGTCGACGCCGCGCGCGAGGACACCCGTGCGCAGTCGATCCAGCCGGGCGACTACCTCATGGCCGAGCACCAGCCGGCCAAGGCCGCCCTCGCCTACCTCGCCGACCCCAAGAACCGCGTCGTCAAGCGCGTGACCGTGCCCGAGGGCATGCGGGCCAGCGAGGTCTACAAGGTCCTGTCCAAGGCGTCCGGCATCCCGGTCGCGGACTACGAGAAGGCCGCCAAGAACACCGCGGCGCTCAACCTCCCGAGCTCGGCCAAGGGCAACGTCGAGGGCTACCTGTTCCCCTCGTCCTACGAGTTCAACGCCAAGAGCACGGCCGCCGAGCAGCTCGCCGCCATGGTCGCCAAGACCAAGGACGTCCTCGCCGAGCTCGGGGTGAGCGACGGCAAGGCCGAGCGCGCGATCATCATCGCCAGCATCGTCGAGTCCGAGTCGCGCCTCGACGCGGACCGCGGCAAGGTCGCCCGGGTCCTTGAGAACCGCCTCGCCGTGCCGATGCGCCTGCAGCTCGACTCCACCGTCGCCTATGCCACCGGCAAGCGGGTCATCACGACCACCGACGAGGAGCGCGCGCAGGTCAACGGCTACAACACCTACACCCGCGACGGCCTGCCCGTCGGGCCGATCGGCAACCCCGGCGAGGCCTCCATCAAGGCGGCCGTCAACCCCGCGCAGGGGCCCTGGCTGTTCTTCGTGACGATCGACCCGGCGACCGGCGAGACCGTGTTCACCGAGAACAAGGAGGACCACGACAAGGCGGTCCTGCAGTTCCAGGCGTGGTGCCAGGCGCACAAGGGCCAGTGCTGAGGGCGGGCGTCCTCGGGTCGCCGATCGCGCACTCGCTGTCGCCGGTCATGCACCGCGCCGCCTACGCGCACCTGGGGCTGTCGGACTGGACCTATGACCGGCGCGAGTGCGAGGCCGCCGAGCTGCCCGCGCTCGTGGCGGGCCTGGACGAGAGCTGGCGCGGCCTGTCGCTGACCATGCCCCTCAAGGAGGCCGCCCTGGCGCTGGCCACCACGGTGGACCCCGTCGCCGAGAGCGTCGGCGGCGCCAACACCCTGGTGCGGCGGCCCGACCTCGGCTGGGACGCCTACAACACCGACGTGCACGGCGTCCGCCAGGCGCTGGCGGACCACCGCGTCACGTCGGCCCGGCACGTGCTCGTGCTCGGGTCGGGGGCGACCGCCCGGTCGGCCCTCGCCGCCGTGCGCGAGCTGGGCGCCCGGACGGTGGCGTTCGGCATACGGTCCGAGGTCCGGCCCGAGACCGGGGACCTGCTCGACGAGCTGGGCGTCGCCTGGTCGGCGCACCCGCTCGACGAGGTGAACGCCCTCGTCCGCGACGCCGACCTCGTGATCGACACCCTCCCGGGCCGGGGGGCGGACGCCGTCGCGGCGCAGCTCGCCGACGTGCCCCGGCTGCCGGCGCTGTTCGAGGCGATCTACGAGGACTGGCCGACCACGCTCGCGCGGACCTTCGCCGCGACGGGGGCCCCGGTCGTCTCCGGGCTGGAGATGCTGGCCCACCAGGGTGCCCTGCAGGTCGAGCTCATGACGGGGCGCCCCGTGCCCGCGTCCGTGCTGCTCGACGCCGCGTCTGGAGCGTGGACGGGGCGCTAGCCCACCCCACGCGGCGTGGGAGGATCGAGGACATGCTGCGTTGGTTGACTGCCGGTGAGTCGCACGGCCCCGCCCTGGCCGCCACGATCGAGGGCCTGCCGGCCGGGATCCGCGTGACGAGCGACGACATCGCCGGAGCCCTCGCCCGGCGCCGCCTCGGCTACGGCCGCGGTGCCCGGCAGAAGTTCGAGCGGGACGCCATCGAGGTCCTCGGCGGCCTGCGGCACGGCCTCACCCTCGGCAGCCCGGTCGCCCTGCGGATCGGCAACTCCGAGTGGCCCAAGTGGCAGACCGTGATGAGCCCCGACCCCGTCGAGGACGCCGCGTATGCCGCCAGCGACGACGTCAACGCGCCGAAGGAGATCGCGCGCAACAAGCCCCTCACGCGCCCGCGCCCCGGCCACGCCGACCTGGTCGGCATGCAGAAGTACGCGTTCGCGGACGCCCGCCCCGTGCTCGAGCGGGCGAGCGCCCGCGAGACGGCGGCCCGCGTGGCGCTGGGCGCGATCGCGGCGGCCCTGCTCGAGCAGGCCTACGGCATACGGCTGGTGTCGCACACCGTCGCCATCGGGGAGGCTGGCGTGTCCGACGACGCGGCGGTGCCCGGTCCCGACGACGTCGCCGCCCTCGACGCAGACCCGGTGCGGGCGTTCGACCCGGCGGGGAGCGCCGCGATGGTCGCCGAGATCGACGCGGCCCACAAGGACGGTGACACCCTCGGGGGCGTCGTCGAGGTCGTGGCCGTCGGTCTGCCGCCAGGCCTCGGCTCGCACGTCCACTGGGACCGACGCCTCGACGCGCGTCTCGCGGCGGCCCTCATGGGCATCCAGGCCATCAAGGGCGTGGAGGTCGGCGACGGCTTCCGCACCGCCCGGCGGCGGGGGAGCGCCGCGCACGACGAGCTCGAGCGTGACGGCGAGGGCCGGATCGTGCGGCGCAGCAACCGCGCCGGCGGCACGGAGGGCGGCATGTCCAACGGCGACACCCTGCGCGTCCGCGCCGCCATGAAGCCCATCTCCACCGTCCCCCGGGCGCTGGACACCGTCGACGTCCTCGACCCGGATGCCGAGGCCACCGCGATCCACCAGCGCTCCGACGTCTGCGCCGTCCCGGCGGCCGGGGTCGTGGCGGAGGCGATGGTGGCCCTGGTCCTCGCCGAGGCCTGCCTGGAGAAGTTCGGGGGCGACAGCGTCGCCGAGACGGCGCGCAACCACCGCGCCTACCTCGACGCCATCCCCGAGGCGATGCGCTGATGATCGTCCTCGTCGGCTTCATGGGCGCCGGCAAGTCCACCGTCGGGCGCCAGCTGGCGGCGCGCACCGGCCTGCCCTTCGTCGACAGCGACGCCGCGCTGGTCGAGCGCCTCGGGATGCCCATCCCGGACTACTTCACCGAGCACGGCGAGACGGCCTTCCGTGACGCCGAGCGCCGCACCGTCCTCGACCTGCTGGCCACGCAGGAGCCGTGCGTGCTCGCCCTCGGCGGAGGGGCTCTCGGGTCCGCGGAGGTCGTGGCGGCCCTCGCGTCGCATCAGGTCGTGCACCTCGACGTCGACCTCGACGAGGCCCTGACGCGAGCCGGTGACCCGGCGGGGCGACCGATGCTGCGCCGCCACGACGTGCCGCAGCTGTACGCGTCGCGGCGCCCCGTCTACGAGAACGCCGCGGACGTCGCGGTCGACACCACCGGCCGAGACGCCGGTGAGGTCACCGAGTCGATCATCCATGCCCTCCCGCGGCGCTCGCGGCCGCAGGTCGTGCTGGTCGGGCCACCCGGCTCGGGCAAGTCCGCCGTCGGCCACGCCCTGGCCGAGCTGCTGGGGGCGGGCTGCACCGAGACCGACCGCGAGGTCGAGCGCCTCGCGGGCACACCGGTGTCCGAGGTCTTCGTCGACCTGGGGGAGCCGCGCTTCCGCGAGCTCGAGCGCGAGGCGACGATGCAGGTGCTGACCCGCGACGGCGTCGTCGAGATCGGTGGGGGCGCCATCACCGACCCCACCGTGCGCGAGGCCCTGCGCGACCACACCGTCGTCTTCCTCGACGTCGGCATCGCCGACGCGGCCAGGCGCATCGGCTTCGACCAGAGCTCGTCGATGGTGGCCCTGCTGCCCCGACGCTCCTGGATCAGGCACATGGAGACCCGGCGGCCGCTCTACGCCGAGGTCGCCACCTGGACGGTCGACACCGCCGGCCGCAGCGTCCAGGACGTCGCGGACCAGGTCGTCGAGCTCCTCCAGGGCGGCAGCGCATGAGCAATGCCGTCGCAGGCACGACGATCCCGGTCGGCGACGCCTACGACGTCGTGGTGGGGCACGATGTGCTCGACCGCGTCCCCGGCCTGCTGCGGGACGGCGTGCTGCGGGTGCTCGTCGTGTCCTCTCCCGCCGTCGAGACCTGCGCCTCGCGGGTCGCCGGGGCCCTGTCGGCACACGGCTTGCAGGTCCACCGGGCCGAGGTGCCCGACGCCGAGAGCGCCAAGTCGGCCGACGTGCTGGTGAGGCTGTGGTCGCAGCTCGGCCAGGCGGGCTTCACCCGGTCCGACGCGGTCGTGTGCGTGGGCGGAGGGACGGTCACCGACCTCGGCGGCTTCGTCGCCGCCACCTGGCTGCGGGGCGTCGACGTCGTGCACGTGCCCACGACGCTGCTCGCCATGGTCGACGCGGCCGTCGGCGGCAAGACCGGCATCAACACCCCCGAGGGCAAGAACCTCGTCGGCGCCTTCCACGAGCCGCGCGGCGTCGTGTGCGACCTCACCACCCTGGCGACCCTCCCGCGCGCCGACCTCGCCGCCGGCCTGGCCGAGGTGATCAAGGGCGGCTTCATCGCCGACCCCCGCATCCTCGAGCTCGTCGAGGCCTCGCCCGAGGCCGCCCTCGACGTCCACGGGCCGGTGCTCCGCGAGCTCGTCGAGCGCAAGATCCGGGTCAAGGCGTCCGTCGTCGCGGCGGACCTGCGCGAGTCCTCGCTGCGCGAGATCCTCAACTACGGCCACACCTTCGGCCACGCCGTCGAGCAGGTCGAGTCCTATCGCTGGCGGCACGGTGACGCGGTCGCGGTCGGCCTCGTCTTTGCCGCCGAGCTCGCTTGCGCCGCAGGGTTGCTCGACCGATCGGTGGTCGACCGGCACCGTCGCGTCCTTGCCGCCGTGGGCCTGCCGACCTCGTATGCCGACGGCCGCTGGACCGACCTGCTCACCGCCATGGCCCGGGACAAGAAGTCACGCGGGGCCACCCTGCGCTTCGTCGCCCTGACGGACGTCGGGTCGCCCACGCGTCTTGAGGCACCGCGCGAGGAGTGGCTCGAGGCGGCGTACGACGCCGTCAGCCGAGGTCGTGGTGCCACGCGCCCGTGACCGCGTGGGTCCACCGGAGGCGGTGGACGTCGTGCAGGTGGTGCACCCGGGCCGTAAGGTCCTCACCCCACGGTCCCGTCCACCCGAGGTGCCAGGCCCGATCGGTGACGATCAGCGTCTGCGGGTCGCAGGTCCGCCACGGGCCACCCACCGTCTCGCGGAAGGTCACCCGCTGGCCGTCCTGACGGGCGCCGGCGATGGCCCAGACCTTGGTCAGCAGCGACTCGTGCAGCACCCGGTCGCTCCGTGGGTCCCGCACACCGGCCAGGACGTCCGGGAGCAGGCCGCCCTCCACCAGCCTGGTGCGTAGGCGTGCCCTGCCACCGGGGCCGAGCAGCCGTGCCGTCCGGACGAAACACTCAGCGGCGGTGCCGCCACCCAGGTCAGGGGCGTCGGTCATGATCAGCGCCGACCCCATGGCCACCGACAGGGCCTCGTCCTCGTCCAGCGCCAGCAGCGTGTCCGCCGCGGGGGAGGGGCCCTCCAGCAGGATGCTCCCCCACCGGTCCTGCGAGGTGGTGAGGCCCACCCCCGCGCCGCGCAAGGCCTCGACCTCGCGCAGGATCGTCCTGCGGCTGGTGCCGAGCTGCTCGGCCAGCCCGGCGCTCGACCGCCCCGGCCCGCGCTGGAGCATCGAGAGCAGGCGAACGATCCGGGTGATCCGGTCGGGCGTGTCGTCGGTGGTCACCCGTCGAGTGTGCGATCTCGCGGTCGGAGCAGAGGATGGTCCTCCACAGCCCGGTCTGGGTCGCGATGGGACGGCCGCAGACCTGTGGACAACCCGCACGGTGGACTACGGGCGCGGTGGACTGAGGGAGCGGGGGAGGACAAGGGTGGGCGGTCCGCGGGGCTGGGTGGTGGTCGACAGGCGGACTTGCCACAGATGACGGTGCGGGTGTCATGAGACAGCACGTGTCATCTGTGGCAAGCGCAGAGATCGCACCACCCCGACCCCCGGCGCGGCCCCCGGGACAGGGTGGGTCAGAGCAGGCCGGCGTCGTGCATGCGGATGGCGATCTGCACGCGGTTGTCCGCCTCGAGCTTGGTCAGCAGGTGCGTGACGTGGGACTTGACGGTGGCCACGGAGAGGTAGAGCGAGGCCGCGATGTCGGCGTTGGTGCGGCCCTCGCCGATGGCCAGCGCGATCTGCCGCTCGCGGTCCGTCAGGCCCGAGACGAGGGTGGCGGCGCGGCGCTCGCGCGTGTCGTTGGTGCGGGTGGACACGGCGTGGATGAGCTGCTGGGTCACGGTCGGCGACAGCATGGGCTCGCCGGCACGCACGCGATGGATCGCCTCCACGATGTGCGCCGGGGGAGTGTCCTTGAGGAGGAACCCGCTCGCGCCGGCGCGCAGGGCCCGCAGCACGAGGTCGTCGGCGTCGAAGGTCGTCAGCACGATGACCTCCGGGTGACCGGCGCGCGCCACCAGGTGCTCGGTGGTCGTGAGCCCGTCCTGGCGGGGCATGCGGATGTCCATGAGCACCACCGCCGGACGCAGCTCGGTGACCAGGCGCTCGGCCTCGAGGCCGTCCCCGGCCTCGCCGACGATCTCGATGGAGGCGTCACCACCGAGGATGAGCCGCAGGCCGGCTCGCACCAGCGCGTCGTCGTCCACGAGCAGCACGCGCACGGGGTCGGTCATGAGTCCTCCGGGGGCCAGGGCAGGTCCGCGCTGACACGATAGCCGCCCTCGGGGGCCGGCCCGTGCGTGAGCGTGCCGCCGACGATGGTCGCGCGCTCCGCGAGCCCCACCAGCCCGAGCCCGGCGCCCCCGATCGAGGCGGACGGCGGGCGCCATACGGGCATGGGCTCGTTGACCACCTCGAGGTGCAGGCCGGCCCCCGGCGCACCACGCACGAGCACCCGGGTGTCGGCGCCCGGTGCGTGCTTGCAGACGTTGGTCAGGGCCTCCTGGACCATGCGGTAGGCGTGGCGTCCGACGGCGACCGGGGGTTGCTCCCCGGCCGGGACGTCGATCGTCAGGTGCGTGGGAAGCCCTGCGGCACCAGCCTCCTCGACGAGGGCGCCGATGTCGGCGAAGGTGGGCTGCGGCGCCTCGACGGACTCTTCCGTGCCGCCGACCGGGGTGCTGCGCAGCACGCCGAGGATCTGGCGGAGCTCGGCGAGGGCCTGCATGGAGGTGCCCTGGATGATGGCGGCCTCCTCGCGGATCTGCTCGCGGGACAGGTCCTCCCGGTAGGCGAGGGCGCCGGCGTGCATGGACACCAACGAGATCCGGTGCGCCAGCACGTCGTGCATCTCGCGCGCGATGCGGGTGCGCTCGCCCTCGCGCGCGGACGAGACCCGTTGTGCCTGCTCGCGCTCCGCGGTCTCGGCGCGCCATCGCCAGGTCGCGAACAGGTCGCGTCGGGCCCCGATGTAGAGCCCCCAGGCGACGTGGGCGGCGATCAGGACGACCACGATCCCGGCGTCCACCATGAGGGGCAGGGGGTCGACCGCGGGATAGATACGACCGTTGACGACGGCCGCGAGCACCGTGGCGGCGCTCGTCAGGGCGATCGGCTGCCAGCGCCGGCGGGTCGCCACGGAGATCAGCCCGATGCCGGCGGCGCCGGCCCCCAGCACGGAGAACGCCGACAGGAGCTGCAGCGCGAGGGGGACGGCCAGGGGCCAGCGGCGGTGCAGGGGCAGCAGGGCCAGCGCGACCACGCCGAGGCACACGTCGACGGTGCGCACCCAGCCGGCCACCGGGTTGGCCAGCAGCGGGTCGAGCATCAACCCGTACAGCGTGAGCCCGAGCGCGAGCGCCACGACCTCTCGCCACACGTGCCCCCAGACCGAGATCGGCTCCCACCGATCTGGGGCACGGCTGCTGCTCATGGCAGCAGCCTAGGAGCCGGACGGGCGTGGGCGCGTCATCCCAAGGTCGGCGCGACCGTGGCCGATGGTCGACGGCGGTATGGCGGAAGGCCCGATGCGCGGGGCGCAGGACACGGGCCAGGCTGGTCACCATGATCGAGATCGACCACCTGACCAAGAGGTACGGCGCCTTCACCGCCGTGGACGACGTGTCCTTCACCGCCCGACCGGGCGTGGTGACCGGCTTCCTCGGGCCGAACGGCGCGGGGAAGTCCACCGCCATGCGCGTCATGTGCGGCCTGACGCCAGCCTCCTCGGGGGAGGCCCGGATCCTCGGGTCGCGCTACCGCGACCTGACCAACCCCGCCTCGCAGGTCGGCACCCTGCTCGACGCCTCGGCCCAGCACGTGGGCCGCACGGGGCGCGAGGCCCTGACCCTCGCGGCGATTGCCATCGGCGCTCCCCGCTCCCGCGTCGACGAGATGCTCTCGCTCGTCGGTCTCACGCCCGACGAGTCACGTCGCCGGCTGCGCAACTACTCCCTCGGGATGCGCCAGCGCCTCGGCATCGCCGGCGCGCTGCTCGGCGACCCGCAGGTCCTCATCCTGGACGAGCCCGCCAACGGCCTGGACCCGCAGGGCATCCACTGGATGCGCGGGCTGCTGCGCGGGTTCGCCGACCAGGGCCGCACTGTCCTGCTGTCCTCGCACCTGCTGCACGAGGTGGAGCAGACGGCCGACGAGATCATCATGATCGGCCGCGGGCGCATCGTGGCCCAGGGCTCCACCCGCGAGCTGCTGGCCGGCCAGGGCACGGTCGTGGCCTCGCTCGACGGGGCCCGGCTGGCCGAGGCGCTGCGCCGGGACGGTCACGCCGTCACCGGTGCAGCCGGCGGCGAGCTGACCGTCGACGCCGACGCCGAGACCGTGGGCCGCGTCGCTCTCGAGGCCCAGGTGGTCCTCACCGCACTCCGTCCGGCGCAGGGGGCCGGGCTGGAGCAGATGTTCCTCGAGCTGACCGCGGGCGACGCGCGCGGCACCAACGGGCAGGAGGCTGCGGCATGAGCACCGCGACGACCCACGCACGCACCGACGGCGGTGGGGCCGGCCACGGCACCGTGGCCACCACCGGCGGTCGCCCCGGCATCCCCTTCGGGCGGCTGTTCCACGTCGAGCTGCGCAAGCTCGTCGACACCGCGTCCGGGCGGTGGCTGCTCATCACGATCGGCCTGGTGACGGCCGCCGCGATCGGGCTGGTCCTCGTGTTCGCCGAGCGCGAGAGCCTGACCTTCATGACCTTCCTGGGGGCCACGTCGACGCCGCTCATGCTGCTGCTGCCCGTGCTGGGCATCCTCACCGCCACGTCGGAGTTCTCCCAGCGGACCGGGCTGGTCAGCTTCACCCAGGAGCCGCGCCGGCTGCGGGTGGTGGCGGCCAAGGCGGTCGCCGCCTGCCTCGTCGCGGTCCTCGCCGTGGCGCTCGCGGTCGCGCTCGCCGCCGCGGCCAACGGCCTCGCCATGGCGATCAAGGACGCGCCGGGCACCTGGCCGACCGAGTGGGCTCCCATCGGCGGGGTGCTGCTGGCGATGATCCTCAGCGTGCTGCAGGGCGTGGCCTTCGGGCTGCTCATCGTGGTGCCGGGGGCTGCCATCGCCGCGTTCTTCATCCTGCCGACGGTGCTGACGATCCTCACCGCCAGCGTCGCGTGGTTCCGCGACGCGGCGCCCTGGATCGACACCAGCCGGTCGACCGCCCCGCTGCTGAGCGGCGAGATGACCGGCACGGACTGGCAGCACCTCGCCACGTCCTACGGCCTCTGGGTGCTGCTCCCGCTCGTGGTCGGCAGCGCGCTGCTGGCCCGTCGAGAGATCAAGTAGGCGAACGGTCGCCGACGGCACACCGACGGCACACGGCTCCGGGCCGGTCATCTCCGAGGGAGGAGATGCCCGGCCCGGTCGTGGTGCCCGGCGCCGACGCCGGCGGAGGGGCTAGGCGGACTTCTGCACGGTGATGGTCCAGCCCGCGTCACCGGCGCGGTCGAAGCTGGTCACCGGGTAGCCGTTCTCGGCGGCCCAGCGGGGGAGGGCGTCGGTGGCCTGGGTGCAGTCGAAGTTGATGATCAGCTCGTCACCGAGCTCGATCTGCTCCATGGCCTGCTTGGCCTCGACGAGGGGGAAGGGGCAGACCTGGCCCTCGGTCCCCAGCGTGTACTTCACGATCGTTCTCCTAGCGTGGGGGGGGTGGGATGACGGTGCGGCCGCAGGGGCCGGGTTGCCTTGGGTTACCTGGGTGACTGGATCCGCCCGGGGTCACGGGGTGGGCGTGAGGCGGAGCGTGGGGGCGGCGGGCGCCGCGGCGGCGTCCACCGCGTCGGCCCCGGTGAGCGCGCCCTCGCGGCGGTGGGTGCCGACGAAGAACTTCACGCCGATGCCGGTGCCGAGCACCATGAAGACGAGCGCGACCCAGCCCTGGTAGGTGAACTGCGCGGTCTGGACCATGGCGTTGCCGATGGTGCAGCCGCCGGCGAGGGAGGCGCCGACGCCCATGAGCGCCCCGCCCACGACCGAGCGGGTGGCCTGGCGGGCGTCGGGGACGCGGACGCGGAACTCGCCGGACGCCTTGGCCGCGACGAAGGAGCCGACCAGCAGGCCGAGGACGAGGAACACGCCCCAGTCGACGGATGCGCCGTTGCCGGTCACGAGCCAGCGGACGAGGTTGGCCGAGGGGGTCGTGATGCCGAGCCCGTCGGGACGACCGGCCGCGAAGCTGAGCGGCCAGGCCGCGATCGCGATGAGACCGATCACCAGGGCCGTGGCGAACGCGTGCCAGGGCTTCTCGAGCAGGAGGTGGGCCAGGCCGGAGCGGCGGGCGGGCAGGCTCGCCATAGGGACTGGCGGGAGAGGTGACGGACCGTGGCCCAGCCGACCGCGGCGACGAGCACGATCACCAGCACCCAGGGCGACACGCCCAGGGAGTCGTGGATCGTGGTGCCCGGCACGGTGTGCGAGCGCATCTCGGTGTTGAAGTCCTTGAGTGCGCCGTACTTCATGACGGCGGAGAACAGGGCGTACATCCCGAGGGCGATCCACGAGCCGACCAGGCCCTCGCCGGCGCGGTAGTAGGTGCCGGTGGCGCTTGGCGGACAGCTCGATGACGCCGAGCGACTGCAGCGCGAAGACGCCGATGCTCTGGACGGCGACGACGATCATGAACGCCGTGAACCACCGGGGCAGGGGGCGGGGGGGGGGGGGGGGGCAAGGGAGGGGGCGGGACGGCCCCGGGGGCGGGGGGGGGAGGGGGGGGGGTTAGTGGGGGGCGCCTGGACAGGGGGGCAAGCG
>NZ_DCYC01000008.1:0-34883 GCF_002330965.1 Arsenicicoccus sp. UBA2120 | reverse complement strand
CCTTAGGAACTCATCCGCCCGACTTCGCACCCCAGGTCGATGTGCCGAGCTCAGGCGGATCTGTCGACGCTGGCCCCTCCAGCGAGAGGCGGGGGTCCGCGACGTCGGCCCAATAGCACTTGCTATAATGCCCGCATGGGGATGAGCTTGCACGACGTTGCGCGTCACACCGACGAGGTCACCGCCCAGGCGCGGGCCGACCTCGTGAGCGCCGTGAGGCGGGCCGCCTCCGCAGGCATGACCCAGACGGAAATCGCCCGGCAGATCGGTCGAAGCCAGCCGGAGGTCTCACGGCTGCTGCGCTTCCACGGCACGTCCCCGAGGGCTCGGGTCCTGCGAGCCAACGCCGACCGGGTCCGCGAGATCGTGGGTGGGGCCGGGGGGAACCGCGTGCGCGTGTTCGGGTCGGTGGCCACCGGCAAGGACGGACCGGCCTCCGACGTCGACCTCGTTTTCTCCGCAGGTCGGACGTTGAGCCTCATGGAGCTGGGCCGCGTCGAGGGCCGACTCGCCGAGCTGCTCGGGATGCCCGTCGACCTCGTGCCTGAGTCCGCGCTCCGACCCAACATCCGCGAACGGGTCCTCGCCGAAGCGGTCACGCTGTAAGGTCGACGGACGAGCTGCTCAGGGAAGCCCTCTTCCACTTCACGCTCGCCGTCGACTACGCCAACGCCACTGCCGACGACCAGATGGCGGTTGATGCGGCCTCCATGCGGATGTCGGCCGGCATCGAGACCCTCAACCGACTAGACCCCTCCGTTCGCGACCAGCTGTTCGGTGGAAGCTGGCCGCTGATGTGGGGGATGCGCAATCGAATCGCCCACGGATATCTCCTGGTGGATCCCGAGACCATCCGCCGCACCGCTCAGACCGACATCCCCTGGATCACGAGCGTGATCCGAGACTCCCTCGCCTGACGGCGTCACCGGGCAGGCGGGAGACGACGACGAGTGATCAGGTGCGGTCCAGGCATCTGCGGCTGCCCGGGCCGCATGACGCCTCGCCGCATCTCGCCCGGCCCACACGACCGAGCGCTTCCTCCGGCTCCTGCCTGATGCGCGCCAGGGTCGAGACCCCCATCGCGAGGCTGCTGAGGCTGCGGACGCCGGGCTCGTCGTCGAGCAGCTGCGTACGGCACGGTGTCGGATGCAGTTCTACGACGTGGGCGCCGTCGTGTGGATCCTGCGCACGTGCGTCTGGTGGGTGCCGGACTCCGCCGCCGATCGGTACCTGGACGAGCTGCGTGAGCTGGACCGGTCGATGAAGCACTGCGGATCGGGCGGTGGCCCACTCGACGCGCCACCTGGTCGAGGCCCGCCGCCCAGCGAGGTGAGCGCACCCTCCGACCTGCTCGCACCGGCCGTATGACGTCCCGCCACATCTCGCCGGGCTCGCCCCCCGAACGACTGTGCACGTGCTGCCGCCACCGTCCTCGCCGCGCTGGCACGCCTGCGTCGGCACCACCGCTGACGCGTCAATCCCGAGCCCGGGCCTCGCGGACGTCCTGCACGAGCCGAGGAGTGCGCCACCGCGTGACGGCGCCGAACCACTCGGTGGCCGGGTAGGAGAGCCGCACCACGAAGTAGTTGACGTGCTTCACGACGGCGAACGCCCACACCCCGACGACGAGCACGGCGGCCCCCGGCCTCGACGGCCAGTGGAGGGCGATGACGACGAGGCCGGCGGCGAGCAGGGTCGGGTTCAGCACGCGCAGGGCCTGATAGGCGCCTGCCATCGCGCGTGGCATCGTCGAGTGCGGCGTCCAGGTCCGCGCCGCCAGCCAGTAGGCGCCGGCCTCGACGAGGACGGTCAGCAGCGGAGCCAGCCCTCCCCAGAGGGCCCGGGACTCCGTGGGGGTCAGCCGTGGCGGCGCCATCTGGAGCGCGGCCACCAGGAACACCCCGGCGGCGACGAGCTCCCCCACCCCGAGGCTCAGATAGCGGCGGCGGAGGGCGGCCTCACGGTCTCGATCCATGGCTCCGATGCTGGCACGTATGACGGAGTGGGTCAGGTCAGGCGCGAGCGGATCCCGTCGACGAGCAGCTCCAGGCCGTAGGCGAACCGCTGGTCCGGGTCGTCCGGCGCCACGCCGGGGCCGGCCGAGGCGACGCCGAAGGCCTGCATCTGGGCGTGGCCCTGCTCGTCGACCGCGTGCCCCATGACGAAGTGCAGCACGCCGGCCGCGGCGGCCCGGGCATCAGGCGCGCGCAGCCCCGCCCGGTGCAGGATCGCCACCAGCCCGCGCGTGGGGTCCACGCCCTCGGCACGCATCGAAAGGACCGACGCGACCAGCTCGGCCCCGTCGCGGTGGGAGGAGAGGGCCGCGCGCAGGCCGTGAGCCCACGACCGCACCTGCCCGTCCCAGTCGAGCCGGGGGTCCGGCGCCGCCACCTGGCCCAGCATCGACTCGGCGATGGCGGTGAGCAGCGACTGCTTGTTGGCGAAGTGCCAGTAGAGCGCCGACGGCTGCACCTCGAGCGCACCGGCGAGCTTGCGCATGGACAGGTCGGCGAAGCCGTACGCGTCGAGCGTGCGGATCGCCTCGTCGAGGACGGCCTGCCGCGTGAGCGCCATACGGGCTCTCCTCCTGACCGTGGGGCGGGGCGGGGCGGGACGAGAGCCCGGCCACACCAGGGCCCCTCACGTTGAGCGACCACCACCTCCTAGTTAACATGAACAGCGTTCATTGAACGGTGTTCATGACGCCGCTGACCGCTCGACGAGGAGAACCCCATGGACCTGCAGGCGATGGCGACGCGCGGCTGCGCCGGCGACCCGTGCACCCGCGAGGAGGCGCTGGCGGTGCTCGCCCTGCCCGACTCGGCCGTCCTCGACCTGGTGGCCACGGCAGGCCAGGTGCGGCGCGCGTTCTTCGGCAACCGGGTCAAGATGAACTACCTGGTCAACCTCAAGTCCGGCCTCTGCCCGGAGGACTGCTCCTACTGCAGCCAGGCCCGCGGCTCCGAGGCGGACGTGCTCAAGTACTCCTGGCTGAGCAAGGACAAGGCGGTCGAGGCCGCCACCGCGGGGATCGCCGGCGGCGCCGCGCGAGTGTGCCTCGTCGCGAGCGGCCGCGGCCCCTCCGACCGCGACATCGACAAGGTCACCGGCATCGTCGAGGCCATCAAGGACGCCGACCCGGCCGTCGAGGTGTGCGCCTGCCTCGGCTTCCTCAAGGGCAACCAGGGCGACCGGCTCAAGGCCGCCGGCGTCGACGCCTACAACCACAACCTCAACACCGCGGAGAGCAAGTACGACCAGATCTGCTCCACCCACACCTACGCCGACCGCGTCGACACGGTCCGGCAGGCGCACCTCGCCGAGCTGTCGGCCTGCTCCGGCTTCATCGCGGGCATGGACGAGACCGACGAAGATCTGGTCGACCTGGCCTTCGCCCTCCGCGACGTGGGCGCGGACTCGATCCCGGTCAACTTCCTGCTGCCGTTCGAGGGCACGCCGATGGCCGGCCACGGGATGATCAGCCCCCAGCGCTGCCTCAAGATCCTGGCGATGATCCGCTTCGTCAACCCCACGACGGAGATCCGGATGGCGGCCGGGCGCGAGGTGCACCTGCGGACCATGCAGCCGATGGGGCTGCACGTCGCGAACTCGATCTTCCTCGGCGACTACCTCACCAGCGAGGGCGCACCCGGCCGCTCGGACCTGGAGATGCTGCGGGACAACGGGTTCGTGCCCGAGGGGGCTCCGGACGACTGGGCCGAGCGGCTCGACGCGATCGACGTGAGCTCGTATGCCGAGCCGGCTGCCCCCAGCGGGTGTGGCGGTCACGCCGGCGGATCCGGTTGCGGGGGTTGCGGATCCGCGGGATCCGGCTGTGGTGGTCACGCGGCGGACGAGTCGGCCGCGAGCCAGCAGACGCAAGGCCGGCAGTCGTCCGGGGAGAGCGGCGCGCCCGCGGCCTCGTCAGGCTTCTCGGCGGCGGCGGCCTTCGACGCCCCTGTCGTCAGCCCCCGCCGCCGTGGTGCGGGCACGCAGCTGCCCGCCAACGTCTGACCGGCCTCCGGCCGGATCTACCTGAGGTAGTCACATCGACCTGGCGTGCGAAGTCGGGCGGATGTGACGACCTGAGGTAGGTCAGCCGAAGCGGGCGACGTTGCGGGCGCGGGCGCGCTCGGCCATCTCCTCGCGGCTGCGCGGCGGCGCCGTGGTCACGAGCTCGTCGAGCAGCGCCGAGGTGGCGACGGTGATCTGCTCGACCGCGCGGGCATAGGCGTCCTCGTTGGCCTTGGACGGCTTGGGGGAGCCGGCCACCTTGCCGACGTACTGCAGGGCGGCGGCCTCGATCTCCTCCTGCGTCGTCGACGGGTCGACGTTGTGCAGGACGCGGATGTTGCGGCACATGCGGCAACCATAGGCAGCCGCTCGACCAGGCAGGAGAGGTTGGCGCAGGTGCAGCCGTTCAGTCGAGACGGCCTCGACGCACCGTGACCACCAACGGGGCCACACGGGTGATCGCTGGCATTCGACACGCACGAGCGTCGCCGAGCCCCGTCACCGTGATCAGGTGGTCGGCATCGCCTGCATCTCGGCGATCTCCTTGCGCTGGCCCGTGATGATGGCCTGCGCGAGCTTCTTGACCGCGGGGTCCTGCGTGGTCGTCAGGACGTCCTCGGCCATGCTCACCGCGCCCTCGTGGTGGCCGATCATGGCCTTGACCCAGGCTGCGTCGAAGGCCGGGCCCTGCATCCCCGACAGCGCCTTGAGGTCGCCCTCGCTGACCATGCCCTCCATGGGCATCGCGTGGTCGCCCGCCGAGACCGGGGCTCCCCAGCCCTTGAGCATGGCTGTCATCTGGTCGATCTCGGGCTGCTGGGCCGCCTGGATCCGTCGGGCGAGGTCCTGCACCGTGGCCGACGCACCGTGACCGGCGAGAGCCATCTCCGCCAGGTCGAGCGCCTGGGCGTGGTGCGGGATCATCATCTGCGCAAACATCACGTCGCCCGCCCGGCCCTGCATCGGCGTCGCCCCGGAGGTGGCGCCCGTCGATGCAGGGGCGCTCGAGCTGCCCGAGGCTGACGAGCTTGAGCCGTGACCGGCGTGGGCGTCGCCGGCTGCCGTGCTGGTGGTGGCGGTCGTGCTCGTCGCGCCGCCCTCGCTCGACCCGCAGGCGGCGAGCAGGCAGCCGAGGGCAGCGACGACGGCGACGGATGCGGTGGGGCGACGCATGGGGGCTCCTGACGTTCGAGGTGCTGGGGCAGATCTGCTTGTCTCCCAGCCTAGGTCGTCGGCCCCCGCCTGTGCCGGGCGCCCTGGCCGTATGTCGCCCGCCCGCTCGCACGCCGCGCCGGTGCACGGCGCGGCCCGGCGACCACGCGGGTCGCCGGGCCACGGCATACGGGCTCCGTCAGGCGCTGATGGACTCGCTCAGGCCGCCGGACCAACCCAGGCGGATATGCCTACCTCAGGTAGGTCCATCAGCCTGGCGAACGAGGGCCGGTCGATGCCTCTACCGGCGGCCGAGTCATCAGCCTGGCGAACGAAGGCCGGTCGATGCCTCTACCGGCGGTAGGTCAGGAGGTGGCGAGGGCGCGGTCCAGGCCGGCGCGCACGTCCGCCACCAGGTCCTCGGTCGCCTCGATGCCGATCGACAGGCGCAGCAGCTGGTCGCCGATGCCGGCCACCTCGCGCGCCTCCGGCGTCATCGACGCGTGCGTCATCGTCGAGGGGTGCACGACCAGCGACTCGACGCCGCCGAGCGACTCGGCCAGCGAGAAGCACTGCAGCCCGTCGAGGAAGGCCCGCACCTGCGCCTCTCCGCCGGCGAGCTCCAGCGACACGATCGCGCCATACCCGTCCTGCTGCGAGGTCGCGAGCTCGTGGCCGGGGTGCGACGCCAGGCCGGGATAGAGCGCGCGCGACACGGCGGGGTGCTCGGCGATCAGCTCGGCGACGGCGCGGGCGTTCTCCTCGTGGGCCTTCATGCGGGTGTGCAGCGTGCGCAGGCCGCGCAGGGTCAGATAGCTGTCGAAGGGGCTGCCGGTCAGGCCGAGGACGTTGGCCCACCAGGCCAGCTGCTCGTGCAGCTCCTCGGTCGCGCCGACGATCGCGCCGCCGACGACGTCGGAGTGGCCGTTGACGTACTTGGTGGTGGAGTGCAGCACGACGTCGCAGCCGAGCTCGATCGGGCGGCACAGCAGCGGGGACAGGAAGGTGTTGTCCGCGACCACCGTCGCCCCGACCTCGTGCGCGGCCGACGCCACGGCGCGGACGTCGGTGATGCGCAGCAGCGGGTTGGACGGGGTCTCGATCCACACGACCGTCGGGGCCTTGTCGGCGCGCAGCGCGGCCTCGACCTGCGCCGGGTCGGTGTAGTCCACCGTCACGACCTCGAACGCGCCCTTGCGCGACAGCGAGTCGAACAACCGCCAGGTCCCGCCGTAGCAGTCGTGCGGAACGACCACGGTCTGGCCGGGCGACAGCAGCGCGGACACGACGACGGTGATCGCGCCCATGCCGGTGGTGGTGACGACGCCCCCGGCACCGCCCTCGAGCGTGGCGAGCGCGTCGCCGAGCAGGTCACGCGTGGGGTTGCCGCTGCGCGTGTAGTCGTAGCGGCGAGGGGTCCCGAGCTCCTCGAACGTGTAGTTGCTCGAGAGGTAGATCGGGGGGACGACCGCGCCGTGCGCCGGGTCGGTCTCGAGTCCGGTGCGGATCGCGCGGGTGAGGCGGGAGAGCTCGGTCATGGTGTCGCCTTTCGCAGTCTGAGCGGGCCCAGTCCTGCGGTCGACCATGAGGGAGCGGTATGCCGGACGCGCCGGCGTATCGACCCATCTGCCGGTGGGCCGCGAGGCCCCCGCAGGACTTGGCACCTGACCCTCGGGGTGTCCCCCTCGGGCGGTTGCCCCGGCGTCGTCGGGCCTGTCCCTCAGCCGGTCGTGATGGATGTGCCTGCACCCTAGCCGCCCGCCACGGGGTGGACAGTCGGTGTCCAGCACTCGGGCGCCCAGCGACCGCCGGCCTGCTACGGCTGGGGCTGCTTGTTGGCGACGTACTGCACGCGCTGCCCCTGCACGACCTCCTCGGCCAGCGTGGCCAGCTTGATGTTGAGGTCCTGGCTGGTCTTGCGCAGCCGCTCGAAGGCCTCGTCGTCGTCGACCTTGTGGGCGGCCATGAGCAGACCGACCGCCTTGCCGATCTCGCGCGAGGTGCCGAGGGCCCGCTCGAGGTTGGCGCTGTCGTTCTGCGCCCGCACCGTCATGACGGCCACGGACGCGAACGACGCCAGGACGGCCGCCTGGTCCACCGAGGTCGTCGTGAACGCGTCGGCGGTGTCGGAGAACAGGTTGAGCGCCCCGACCTTCTCGCCGTCGAGCAGGATGCGATAGCCGATGAGGCCGCGCACCGTCGTCTCCGCGACGACGCGGCGGGCCAGCTCGGGCCACTGCGAGCCGTCCACGAGGTTGGGGTCGTGCTGGAAGGACTCCTCCACGATCGCGTCGACGCACGGCCCGTCGTCGACGGCGAGCTCCAGGTCGTCCACGGCGAGGGCGACGTCGTCGGTCGCGGCGGCGCTGTAGAACCGGCCGGCCCGGTCGACCAGCATCATGGACGCGTGGTCGCAGCCGTCGACGAGCTCGACGGCCGCGGCGACGACGGCCTGGTAGACGGCCTGCGCCTCGGGGCGGCCGTGGATCAGGGTGTTGAGCCGGGCGAAGACCTCGGTGGGCTCCACGCTGCTGCCGGGCATGGAGCCTCCAAGCGGTGATGACGCGTCGTTGACCAGGAGTCTAACGACGCGTCACCTCTTGTCATGACGCGAGGGTCTCGATCGCGGTCCCGAGCCTCGGGAGCGCCTCCACGACGTGCTGCTTGGCCTTGGGGCGGACGCCGTTGTAGATCGTGGCGATCGCGGCGTGCCGAGGGTTGGCGGCGCGGGTGTCGCTGACCGACAGCAGGGCGTCGGCGGCCTGGTCCCCGTGGGAGGTCAGGTAGGCGCCGAAGGTCTGGTCGCCGCGCGCGTCCCACAGCGGCTGGAGGGAGGCGGCGGCGTCCGGCAGCATGCCGTTGACCGCACGCCGGACGACGCCGTCGTTGACCTTCTTGACCGCGCCGTAGGCCGTCTTGATGATCGCGCCGCCGACGCCGCGCTTGCCGGCCACCTCGGCGTCGATGACGCCCACGAGGGTGTCGACGACGGTGTCACGCCGGGAGGGTGCGAGCAGGGTCTCGGTCAGGGAGGTGGACATCGTGGAGCCTTCCGGTCGGGAGGGTGGGCGACGGCGGGAGAGGCCGTATGCCGGGGGCCGCCCGCACGACAGGTCGCCGCGAGCGCCCGGCCGACGCCCACCCTAGGTCGGCGCGACGGTCGGCGCGACCCGCACGGCCCACCGCACCAGCGGGCCGCAGTCGGGCCAGGACGACAGGGGCCCGGACGGCACCACCCGGCCGTCCAGCACCCGTCCATCGGCGGGATCGAGGCGCGCGTGCAGGTGGGCCATGGGGCGCAGGGCCAGCGGCTCGCTCAGATCGAGGGTCATGGTGCGGTCGGTCCGACCGCTGAGGTGGACGAACCCATCCAGGTCGGAGAGCCAGCCCGGCACCGGGTCCTCGCGCAGTCGCAGCTCTCGTCGCACCCGCGCCTGCAGGATCTCGTCGCCGAGCAGGCGGGCCAGGATCGCGAGCGCGGTGGTGGTGACGACGTTCTCGTGGTCGATCAGGGCGGACACGAGCCAGCGCGAGTCGAGCTCGGGGCCGTCTCGCTCGACCTCGTCGAGCAGCGCGGACACCTCGAGCAGGACGTCCAGGTGGGTGCCGGCGCGGACGACCTCGCCCAAGCGAGCCACGACCGGGGGCACCGCGGCGCCGGGCAGCTCGCGACCCACCGGGTGCCCGCGTCGCGACCGCTCCCGCGCACGGCGCTCCCGACGGCGGCGCTCGTCGTCGGAGGGAGGGGACATGGATCCGACGCTAGCGACCACCTCGATGTTTCGCCTCCCGAGACGCCTGGTCCCGTCAGGCGACCACTCCGTCGACGTAGGTCATCGCGCCGCGCTGCACGACGCGCGGGTCGGTCAGCGGCACGGACCGCACCACCTCGGCCGGCGTCCGGGGCGGCGCGAGCTCGCCGGCGCGGTGCATGGCGTCGAGCAGCAGGTCGCTACCCGGGCGGCCCCGCGTGAGGCTGGACAGATAGAGGGTGCCGCCCGGCCGGACCCAGCCCGCCAGCCGCGTGACCAGCGCCTCCGCGTCGGGGACGAGGTGCACGACGCCGAGGCAGGCGACCGTGTCGGCCGCCCGCTCGCGCAGCGGCAGGACGTCGAGGTCGGACTGCACCAGCACCACCTCGCCGCGGCGGGCCAGCCGCTCCTCGGCCCGCAGCAGCACCGCCAACGAGCGGTCGACGAGCAGGAGCGGGCGCCGGGACCGGGCGTACAGGTCGGCGGTGAGGGCCAATCCCCCGCAGGCGACGTCCACCAACGGTCCGCGCCGCGACGCGAGGGCGGAGCGGGCGAAGGACCGCTGGTCCACCGGGTCCAGGCCCCAGGCGGTGCGCAGGTATCCGCGCGAGGCCGCGAGGGCGTCATACCCCTCGGCACCGCGATCGCGGGGCGCCGAACGAGCACTCAGCCCGGAGGTGGTCGACCACACCCGACCGGCCACCCGGTGCAGCGCGTCCGGGCGGTCGAGCAGGTCGGCGCACCAGCCGGGCAGCGGAGCCGCTGGGCGATCGGTCGGCGTGCGCATGGGACCTCCACGGACGATCACGGGTGACGCTGGTTGCGCCAGTCTGGCAGGGCGTCGCGCAGCAGGGGCGCGATCGGGACCGCCACCCGGGCCGTCGACTCCCAGTGCTCGCGCTCCCGGCGGCGCACGTCGACCGCGAGGACGTTGAGGACCTGCTGGACGGCCGCGAGCGTGGACCCCCGCAGCATCCACTGCCCCGTCTCGGAGTGCGGGTCCACCAGCATGAGCTCGGTGAGCACCGCGCGGGTCTCGCCCAGCGTCTCGAGGGTCTGCTCGAGCTGCTCCTCGACGTCGCCGATCTCGGCGCCCGCCTCCGAGGCCACCAGGTCGCCGAAGGCACGTAGGCAGTCGGCCACGTCGGACAGGACGACGCTGAACGCGACGCGGACCTCCTCGCTGTAGCCGTCGTCCTCGCCGTCGGGCGGCGCGCTCTCGACCATGAGCAGCAGCAGGCTCCGGACCGCGAGCTGGCACTGCTCGAGCCGGTCCAGGCCGGTGCGCAACGGCGGCTCGGCACTCACCGACGCGAGGGCCCGTGGGTTGAGGCGGCGGGCGTCCTTGACCTGCTGGACGAGCGTGGTGGCCCGGGCCACCCGGGTGCTGAGGCCACGGACCTCGTCCAGCCACTGCTCGCAGTCCTGGCGCACCAGCGGGGTCGTCGCGAGGCTGTCCGCCACGCGGTCCACCGCCTCGGCCAGCTCCAGCGCCACCCAGCGCACCGACGAGGTGGCGGCGCGCGTGGGGATCGTCGGGGGAAAGAACAGGTTGATGCCGACCCCGACGAAGGCGCCGATGAAGGTCGTGATCACCCGGGTCTCGACGGCGAGCTCCTGCCCGCCCGCCGAGAGGATGAGCATCGCGGAGATCGGTGTCTCCAGGGCCTGGTCGCCGAGGCGGAAGACCTTGGCGAGGGTCAGCGACGAGCCGATCGCGATGGCGAGGGACCACCAGGTCAGCCCCACCATGCTCGACACGGTGACGGCGACGAGCACGCCCGTCAGCACCGCCCCCACCCGGACCGCCCCCATGCGCACCGACGACAGCGTCGAGGCCTGGCAGACGAGGATCGCGGTCAGCGCGCCGGTCAGGTCGATGGCGCCGTCGGTCAGGGCGACCGTGAGCAGGTAGGCCAGCACCCCCGCGACCGTCAGGCGGCCGACCTGCATGACGGTCGGTCGCAGCCGGCGCGGCACGTCGAGCCATCGGGTGGGCCCTCCGGGCCAGATCCGCGACCACGCCGTGGCCGCCACGCGCCGCGGGCTCCGCGCGCGCACACCGGGCGACGTCATACGGCCAGGTTGTCACGACAACCCGGCCGTATGGCGGACGAGGAGGCCGACGACGGCGTCGGCAGCGGCAGCGGGCGCGGCTAGAGCGCGGAGATCTCGCTGACGATCGCGTCGAGCCGCGACTGCGGGATCTTGCCGGAGGCCATCTTCATGGCCTTCTCGGCCTTCATGCCCTTGGCCATCCCGATCATCGGGTGCGACGTCAGCCCGGGGGCGTGCTTGTCGAAGATCTCGACGGCCTGGGGGTCCTTGAGCAGGTCCCCGATGGTCGTCGTGCTGATGTCGTACTTGCCCATGACGTGCCTTCCTTACCGATCGGTAGCGGTGCTGGCACCAGTGTGCCCGGCCCCGGGTGGTGCCCAGGACCTTCGTGGTCCATCCCACACGGATGGACCACGGCGCGCACCCGCGGGCACGGTGCACCACCCGACTCGCCGGACGGCACAATAGGTCCAGACCCGCACGAGCCACGAGGAGCCCCCGGTGAACGATCTGCTGACCAGCTATGTCGAGTCCCGCACCGTCGACGCGACGTTCGCGACCACCCAGGGCGAGGCCGTGCTGACGATGGTGCACGAGCTCCCCAGCACCCCCGAGGAGACCTGGGCCCTCATCACCGACCCCGGGCTCGCCGCCACCTGGTCCCCCGTCGTCGGCGACCGCCCCCTCGACACCGTCGGTGCGGCCACCTCCCGCGAGAACGCCGACGACGAGCCCGTCGACGCCGAGGTGCTGGTCGCCGAGCCCACTCGAGAGCTGGTGCACCGCTGGGGCAACGACGAGCTGCGGTGGAGCATCGCCCCGCACGCCGAGGGCTCGCGGCTCACCCTGCGCCAGGTGCTCGAGGACCCCACCCAGGCCAGCTCCCTCGCCGCGGGGTGGCACCTGTGCCTGTCCGGCCTCGAGGCCCGGGCCGCCGGCCACGACGTGACGCGTCCCGTCGGTCCCGAGGCGGCCCGCCGCTACGGCTGGGAGCAGCTGCGCGACGGTTACGACGTGCTGTTCGCCCAGCAGCAGCACTGACCTGCGGCCCCCCGACCAGCACCGACCTCGGTCAGATCCGGAAGTCCTGCTCGATCTTGGTGAGCCGGAAGCGCGCCAGCGCCAGGTTGGCGCGCGCCCGGTCCAGGACGAGGTAGAGGAACAGTCCCTGCCCCTCGCGGCTCGAGACGGGTCGGATGATGTGGTACTGCCGACCGAGGGTGATCAGGATGTCCTCGATCTCGTCGTCCAGGCCCAGCGCCTCCATCGTGCGGAGCTTGGCCTGCACCACCGAGCTGTTGCCCGCCGCCGCGACGTGCAGGTCCACCGCGGGTGGATCGCCACCGGTCGCGAGCGTCATACCGCTGCTCTGGTCCACCAGGGCCGCCCCCAGCGCGCCCTCGATGCCGAGGCAGTCGGTCATGGCCTGGGCGAAGTCGGTCATGGGGTCGTCTCCTGCGGGGTTTGCGACGAGGGGAGCGCGCAGCGGGGGAAGCGCTCGTCGTCACCCTAGTGAAGCACTCCCCCTCTTGGGTGGCGCCCAGGTGACGATGCGTGACCTACCCGGTCCAGCCCCTACCCTGGTCGCTCGTGACCATCACGAGGGCGCGCAGCCCGTTCATGCGCTGGTTCCTCGACGCCGAGGAGGCCGACCCGGGCGGCTTCTACGAGCGCGAGGAGGAGGCTCTCCGGCAGGACGACGTCCACCCCTGGTGGAAGGTCATGTGCCTGACCGGCGTCGACTACTTCTCCACGCTCGGCTACCAGCCGGGCATCGCGGCGCTGGCCGCCGGCGCCCTGGCGCCGATCGCCACCCTCGTGCTGGTGGTCATCACCCTCTTCGGCGCCCTCCCGATGTACCGCCGGGTCGCCGTCGAGAGCCCGCACGGCGACGGCTCCCTGTCGATGCTGCAGAAGCTCCTCACCTACTGGCCGAGCAAGCTGCTGGTGCTGACGCTGCTCGGCTTCGTCATGACCGGGTTCATCATCACGATCACCCTGTCCGCGGCCGACGCCACCGCCCACCTCGTCGAGAACCCCCTGCTGCACGCGACCCTCGGCGGCCACGAGGTCCTCCTCACCCTGACGCTGCTGCTGGCTCTCGGTGCGGTGTTCCTCAAGGGCTTCTCCGAGGCCATCGGCGTCGCCGTCGTGCTCGTGATCGTCTACCTGTCGCTCAGCGCCGTCGTCGTGGTCGACGGCCTCATGGCCATCGTCGCCAACCCGTCGCTGATCAGCGACTGGGGTGCCGCGATGACGGCGAGCCACTCGGCGCCGTTCGGGATCATCGCGGCAGCCCTGCTGGTCTTTCCGGCCCTGGCGCTCGGCCTGTCCGGCTTCGAGACCGGCGTGGTGGTCATGCCCCTCATCCAGGGCGACCCGGGCGACACCCGCGCCAAGCCGCGCGGCCGCATCCGCAACGCCAAGAAGCTCCTGACCACGGCCGCCTGCATCATGAGCGTCGCGCTGCTCGGGTCGTCCTTCGTCACCACCCTGCTGATCCCGCCGGCCGCGTTCAGGCCCGGCGGGGAGGCCAACGGGCGGGCCCTGGCCTACCTGGCGCACGAGCGGCTCGGGGACACCTTCGGGACGGTGTACGACGTGACCACGGTCGGCATCCTGTGGTTCGCCGGGGCCTCGGCGCTCGCGGGGCTGCTCAACATCGTCCCCCGCTACCTGCCGCGCTACGGCATGGCCCCGGACTGGGCGCGCTCGACCCGCCCACTGGTCTGCGTCTTCGTCCTCATCGCCGCGATCGTCACCGTGCTGTTCGAGGCCAAGGTCGACGCCCAGGCCGCGGCCTACGCCACCGGGGTGCTGGCGCTGATGACCTCCGCGGCCGTGGCGGTGTTCCTCACCGAGCTGCGCCGCAGGCACCGGCGGACCTCGATCGTCTTCGGCGTGGTCAGCGCGATCTTCGTCTACACCTTCGTCGTGACGATGGCCTCGCACGCGGGCGGCCTGGTGATCGCCCTGGTCTTCGTCGCGCTGATCATGATCATCAGCCTGTGGTCGCGGGTGACCCGCAGCCGTGAGCTGCGCGTGGCCGGCGTCGAGATCGACGACGCCGCCGACGTCGTCCTCGCCCGGGCCGCGCTCGGCCGCCAGCCGATCCGCTTCATCGCCAACAAGATGCAGGCCGGTGACCTGGACGAGTACGACGAGAAGGAGCGCATCGTCCGCGAGCGCAACCACATCTCGCCAAAGGACCAGATCGTCTTTCTCGAGGTGCGCATCAACGACGCCAGCGACTTCACCTCACCGGTGCAGGTCACGGCGGGCCGCGCCGGCACCCACCAGATCCTGCGCTGCTCCGGCACCTCGGTCTCCAACGTGCTCGCGGCCTTCCTGCTCTACGTCCGCGACCTCATGCCCGAGCCGCCGCACGCCTACTTCGAGTGGAGCGAGCGAGACCCGATGGACAACGTCCTGCGCTTCCTGTCCGGCGGCGAGGGCGACATCCCGCCGCTGACGCACGAGATCCTGCGCATCGCCGAGCCGGACCCGGCCAAGCGGCCCCGCGTGCACGTCGGGGGCTGACGGGTCAGTAGGTCTGCAGCCCGCGCGCCCGGAACTGCTCGCGCACCCGCTCCACCAGCTCCGGCGGCGCCGGGGGCGTGTCCGCGAGGGGGTAGTCCACGCCGAGGGTCTCCCACTTGTCCCGCCCCATCTGGTGGAACGGCAGGACCTCGACGCGGGTGACCGTCGACAGCCGGGCCACGTGGTCGGCGACGGCGGCGACGTTGTCCGGCGCGTCGGTCAGGCCGGGCACGCAGACGAAGCGGACCCAGGTCTCGACGCCGTGCTCGGCCAGGCGGCGCGCGAAGCGCAGCGTCGGCTCGAGCTCGCGGCCGGTGACCTCGCGATAGGTGTCCGGCAGCCCGGACTTGATGTCGAGGAGCACCAGGTCGAGGTCGGCGAGCATCTCGTCGGTGGCGTTGGCGCCGAGATAGCCCGAGGTGTCCACGCACGTGTGGATCCCCAGCTCCTTGGCCGCGCGGAGCAGCCGACCGGTGAACGCCGGCTGCAGGAGCGGCTCGCCCCCGGAGATGGTAAGGCCGCCGTGCGTGGCACGGAAGACCCCGCGATAGCGCCGCAGCCGTGCGACGAGGTCGGCCAGCAGCACCGGCTCGCCCTTGGCGGAGTAGAAGGTGTCGGGGTTGTGGCAGAACTGGCAGCGCAGGGGGCAGCCGGCGAGGAAGACGGTCAGGCGGGTGCCGGGACCGTCGACCCCCGTCACCAGCTCCCACGAGTGCAGCGAGCCGAGCTCACCGGCGCGCACCGCCTCGAGGTGCTCGTGGTGCGACATCTCCCCCGCCGACGCGATGCCCGCGGTGCCGCGGCCGGTCGCCCTCAGCCGGGGGACGACCGGGAGGTATGCCGGACCGCCCGGGCCCGCGCCGACCCCGTCAGGCGTCGTGGTGGAAGGTGCGGGAGAGGACGTCACGCTGCTGGTCCTTGGTGAGCTTGACGAAGTTCACGGCGTAGCCGGAGACACGGACGGTGAGGTTCGGGTACTTCTCGGGGTGCTCCATGGCGTCCTCGAGCGTGCCGCGGTCGAGCACGTTGATGTTGGCGTGGAAGAGGCCGGGCGTGGTGCCACGCTCGGCGCGCGCGGCGGTCATCTCGGCGACGCGCTCGGCATAGGTCCTGGTCGACATGGGGGTCTCCGTCCTGCTGATGGGTGCGGTGGGTGCGGTGGTCGTGGTCTGTGACGGTGCTCTGGGCGGGTGGTCTGTGCGAGTGGTCCGTGCAGGTGCTCCGGCAGGGTCAGCAGCCGGGCACGAAGCCGGCGTCGAGGATCCCGACCAGGTTGCCGACCTGCTCGTCCTTGGTGCGCCCGAGGCCGGCCGGCGTGATCGTGTTGGTGAGGGAGATGCCGTCGAGGGCGTCCTCGTAGTCGAGCTTGCCGACGGACAGCATCGAGGCGAGCATGCCGTGGCTGTCCATGCCGTTCTCGGGGTTGGCGCCCGGGGCGAACGGCGTGCCGGCCTCGTGACCCGACGGGAACGCGCCGGTGTTGCGGCCGTAGACGACGTTGGACGTGATCGTCAGCACCGACTGGGTGGGGATCGCGTCGCGATAGAGCGGGATCTCCTTGATCTTGGCCATCACCGTGTGGACCACGGCCGCCGCGATCTCGTCGGCCCGGTCGTCGTCGTTGCCGTAGACGGGGAAGTCGCCCTCGGTGACGTAGTCCACGACCAGGCCGGTCTCGTCACGCACCGGGGTGACGGTGGCGTAGCGGATGGCGGCCAGGGAGTCGGCGACGATGGACAGCCCGGCGATGCCGCAGCCCATCGTCCGCACGATCTCGGAGTCGTGCAGCGCCATCTCCATCGCCTCGTAGGCGTAGCGGTCGTGGCAGTAGTGGATGATGTTGAGGGCCTCGACATACGTCCCGACGACCCAGTCGAGCATCTCCTCGTAGCGCTGCCACACGTCGTCGAAGTCGAGCGGCCCGTCGCCCCGGACCGGCTCGTGGCCCTCGACGACCTGCTTGCCGGACATCTCGTCGCGGCCCCCGTTGATGGCATAGAGCAGGGCCTTGGCGGCGTTGACCCGCGCCCCGAAGAACTGCATCTGCTTGCCGATCCGCATCGGGGACACGCAGCACGCGATCGCGGCGTCGTCGCCCCAGTGACCGCGGATCTGCTCGTCGGCCTCGTACTGCAGCGACGAGGTCTCGATCGAGATCGCCGCGCAGAAGTCCTTGTAGCCCTCGGGCAGCGAGGGGTCCCAGAAGATCGTGATGTTGGGCTCCGGCGCCGGGCCGAGGTTGCGCAGCGTCTGCAGCAGCCGGAAGGACGTCTTGGTGACCAGCGTGCGCCCGTCCTCGCCGAGGCCGGCGTCCGACCAGGTGGCCCAGTAGGGGTCGCCGGAGAAGATCTGGTCGTAGTCGATGGTCCGCAGGAAGCGCACGATCCGCAGCTTGATGACGAGCGCATCGATGATCTCCTGGGCGCCCTCCTCGGTGAGGGTGCCGGCGGCCAGGTCACGCTCGACGTAGACGTCGATGAAGCCCGAGAGCCGGCCGATGCTCATGGCCGCACCGTCCTGGGACTTCACCGAGGCGAGGTAGCCGAAGTAGGTCCACTGCACCGCCTCCTGCGCGGTGCGGGCCGGACGCGACAGGTCGAAGCCATAGCTCTCACCCATCCGCCGGAGCTTCGTGAGGGCCTTGATCTGCTCGGCGTGCTCCTCGCGGTAGCGCGCCCAGTGCTCGCTGAACGGCTGGTCCGCGACCGCGTCGCGGTCCCGCTCCTTGGCCGCGATCAGCGCGTCCACGCCGTAGAGCGCGACCCGGCGGTAGTCACCGATGATGCGACCGCGGCCGTAGGAGTCCGGCAGCCCCGTGATGATGTGCGCCGAGCGCGCGGCGCGGATGCGGGGGGTGTAGATGTCGAAGACCGCCTCGTTGTGCGTCTTGCGGTGCTTCGTGAAGATCTCCTTGACCCGCGGGTCGGGCTCCTTGCCGGCCTCGGTGATCGCGGTCTCGACCATCCGCCAGCCGCCGGCCGGCATCATCGCGCGCTTGAGCGGCACGTCGGTCTGCAGGCCGACCACGACGTCGTCCTGCTCGCAGATGTAGCCCGCCGGGAAGGCGTCGACGTCGGCCGGGACGTGCGTCTCGACGTCGTAGACGCGACGGGCCCGCTCCACCGAGAGGTAGTCGCGCTCCAGGGTGTCCCAGGTCGCGAGCGTCTTGGCCGTGGGGCCGGCCAGGAAGGACGCGTCACCCTCGTAGGGGGTGTAGTTGCGCTGGACGAAGTCACGGACGTCGATCTGCTGCTGCCACGGGCCGGGGGCGAACCCCTCCCACTCCGGCGCTGCGGCGGCGTCGGCCACCGGGACGGTGCGGGTCGGGGCGGACGTGACGGTCATGGGGGCCTTCCTCGACGGCGATGCCCGCGCCCGGACGGGGCGCGGGCATCGATGCCTGCTATGTGGTACGACCAATCTACGGACCGGACACCGGGCCACACGCGGGACCCCCACCCCTCTCGACGGGCATCCACCATCCGAGACGGACCGTCCGGTCGCCTGAGTGACCCGGCGGTGAGCGTCGCGGGCCCGGTCGAGATAGCCCGGTCGAGGGAGCCCGGTCGAGGGGGTGCCACCGTAACGGCGACCGTCAGGAGGTCCAGGCGCGCCAGAGCGCGGCGTACTCGCCGTCCTGGGCCATGAGCTCGTCGTGGGAGCCGAGCTCGGCGACCCGCCCGTCGATGACGACCGCGATCCGGTCGGCGTCGTGGGCGGTGTGCAGGCGGTGCGCGATCGCGACGACGGTGCGGCCGGTGAGCAGGGCGTTCATCGAGCCCTCGAGGTGGCGGGCGGTGCGCGGGTCGATCAGGGAGGTCGCCTCGTCGAGGACCAGCGTGTGCGGGTCGGCGAGGATGAGCCGGGCCAGCGCGATCTGCTGGGCCTGGCCCGGGGTGAGCGGGGCGCCGCCCGAGCCGAGCTGCGCGTCGAGTCCCTGCGGGAGCGCCTCGACCCACTCCCACGCGTCGACCGCCCGCAGCGCCTCGACGACCTGCTCGTCGGGGGATCCCTCGCGGGCGAGGACGACGTTGTCGCGGACCGATCCCATGAAGACGTGGTGCTCCTGGGTCACCAGGGCGACCTCGGTGCGCAGCACGTCCAGGGGCAGGCGGGTCAGCTCGACGCCGCCGACGGTGACCGACCCCGTGCGCGGGGCGTGGATGCCGGACAGCATGCGCCCGAGCGTCGACTTGCCGGATCCGCTGGGCCCCACGATGGCGAGACGCTCACCGGTCAGCAGCGTCACGTCGATGCCGTGCAGGACGTCGTGGCCCTCGCGGTAGGCGTAGCGCAGGTCGCGGCCCTCGAGGGTGCGCCCGTGCGGCAGGTCCGGACCGGCCTCGCGGTCGGGCGGGACGGTGGCGATGCCGAGCAGGCGCGTGGTGGACGCCATCCCCACCTGGACGCGGTCGACCGTGTGCACGAGCAGGTCGAAGGGCCCCCACACGGCCTCGATGTAGAGCATGGCCGCCGTGATCTGACCGAGCGTCGCCCACCCCTGGGCGTAGCCGACCGCCCCCAGCGCGAGCGTCAGCGCCCGCGGGAGGCTGAACGCGACGTCCATGACGATGAACAGCAGGTTGCGCAGGGTCAGGGTGTAGCGCTCGGCCTGCGCGGACTCCTCGATGTCGCGGACACCCCGGGCTCGCCGGCTCTCGGCCAGGCGCAGCGCCTCGACGGTGCGCGCGCCCTCGACGGTCTCGGTGAGGGTCGTGTTGATCTGGGAGTAGGTGCCCGACTCGGTGAGGTAGCCCGAGGGTGCCCGCCGCAGGTAGCGGCGGATCTGGATCATGGCGAGCGCGGACAGCACGTAGGTCGGCAGGGCCAGCCAAAACGAGTTGGCCCCCATGGCGACGAGGGTGAGCAGCACGGTGACGCCCGAGATGATCGCCTCGGGCAGGGCCCAGCGGACGCTCTCGCTCATGGTGCCGACGTCGCGGGTCACGCGGGTGACCAGGTCGCCGGTGCTGGCCTGCTCGACGCGGGACAGCGGCAGGCGCAGGATCGCGCGGATGACGTGCTCGCGGGCCTGGGCCAGGATGCCCTGGCCCATGACGGCCGAGGACAGCTTGGCGACGTAGGTGAACAGGGCCTGCAGCACCACCACGGACCCGACGAGGATCGCGATGGTGGTGGCGGCGTCCAGCGCCTCGGTGGTGGCCCCGCGCTGGACCCGGCCGACGGTGTCGTCGACGAGCCCGCCGAGCAGCCGCGGCACCATGAGCCCGGCGACGGCGGCCAGCGCGTTGGCCAGGACGACGACCACGACGAGGGTGCGGCGCTGCCACAGCAGGGACCCGAGGAAGGTGCGCACCGCGGACTCGGACGCGACCGGCAGGCCGCGGCGTGGCCCCATGGCCTCGGCGACGAACGACCGCGCCCGCTGCTCGCGCAGGCGGTGACGCTCGCGCAGGGCCCGCACACGCTCCACCGGACCCGCCTGGCCCGGGGGCAGCAGGCGAGGGTCGAGACCCCGGTCCGGTCCATCGAGGCGGTCGGGGACGGCGCCGGCATCGCCCGTGGCACCGGCACCGGCAGCAAGCCCGGTCGCCGGTCGTGCATCCCGCCAGGTGTCGGCCGAGCTACGCGCGATCTCGGGGGCCAGCAGGTCGGTCATCGGTCGTCCTCCCCTCGCACGACGACGGAGCGGTATGCCGTGTCGCCCGCCAGCAGCTCGTCGTGACGCCCCTGCGCGACGACCCGCCCGTCGACGAGCAGGGCGATCTCGTCGGCGTGGTGGAGCAGGAGCGGGGAGGCCGTCATCACCACGGTGGTGCGCCCGGCGCGGTGCCGGGCGAGGCGCCCGGCGATGCGGGCCTCGGTGTGGGCGTCGACGGCAGAGGTCGGCTCGACGAGGACCAGCACCTCGGGGTCCGCGGCGAGCGCGCGGGCCAGGACGAGACGCTGCCGCTGCCCGCCGGACAGGCCGCGCCCCCGCTCGTCGAGGATGCCCTGCCAGCCGCCGGGCAGGGCGTCGTAGACGTCCTCGGCGGCGGCGCTGTGCAGCGCCTCCTCGGCCTGCTCGCGGGACAGCCGGCCGAGCGGGTCGACGGCCTCCTGCAGCGTGCCGGCGAAGACCTGGGAGGCGGTGTCGCTGACGAGGATCCGCTCACGGACGGTCGCGAGCTCGACGTCGCCGAGGTCGACCCCGCCGTAGGTGACGCCCCACGCCTCGGCGGCGCGCTCCCGGTCGGCGAGCACCAGCGCCTGACGGGCCTGCTCGCGACGGCGGCGCTCGTCACGGGCGGCGCGGCCCTTGAGGTCCTCGGGCAGGTCGGCGCTCACGACCGCGGAGGGGTCACCCGGGAGGTAGCGGCCGAGCCGGTCGGCCACGGCGGCGCTGTCGTCGGGGACCGCGGACACGACCATCGTCAGGACACCGGGACGCACGACCAGTCCGCTCCCGTGGTCCACCAACGGCGCGGGCCCGACGGGCAGCACGGAACCAGCCTGCGCGGCGGGCTGCCACGGCGGCTCCTGCTCGAGGACCGCCTTGGCCTTGCGGGCGGAGACGACCGAGCGCGTCCACTTCTGGGCGAACTCGAAGAACGTGCGCATGGGCTGCATGAGGAACAGGCCGTAGCCGAGGAAGGTCACGAGCTCCCCCACCGTGAGCTCGCCGACGGCGACCTGTCGCACGCCCAGCCACATCAGCGCCACCAGGAAGGCACCCGACAGCAGCACGCCGGCCGCGTCGACCGCGGCCTGCCACGCGCCGGCCCGCACGCCGGCGCCGCGCACGAGCTGGGACTGGCGGGCGTAGCCGTCGCCGAAGGTCGCCTCGCCGCCGATGCCGCGCAGGATGCGCAGGCCCGCGACGATGTCGGTGGCGCGGGAGGTCAGGTCGGAGTTGCGGGAGCGCTCGATGCCCTGCCAGTGCTCCATCGGCCGCAGCAGGGGCAGCGCCACCAGCACGAGGATCGGCGCGACGAGCAGGACCAGCAGGCCGAGCCGCACGGACATGGACAGCACGATCGCGGCGACGGCGAGGTAGGCGAGCAGCTGGGACAGCGCGCGCGTCGTGACCTCGACGAGGGCGCCGAACTGGTCGCCGTCGCTGGACGAGACCGACAGCACCTCGCCGGTCGGGGTGCGTCGCGGCAGGACGTGGCCCAGCTGCAGCGCCTTGTTGGTGACCAGGCGCGTCGTGCCGTAGAGGGCGACCAGCCACTCCGCGACGATCACCGAGTGGTAGGCGATGCCGCTGACCGCGCCCACCACGGTGATCACGAGCAGCCCGACCAGCCAGGTGGTCGTGGCGCCCGTGTCCCGGGCGACGATGCCGTCGTCGATGGCCCGTCCCAGCATCCACGGCCCCAGCGTCTGCGGCACCATCCAGATCGTCGCGAGCAGCAGGCCCACCGCGAACAACCGACCCTGCATCCGGATGACCGACCACAGCAGCCTCGCCGGCGTCCGGGTGTCCGGGACGACGGCGGCGGGATCGGCATACGAGCGTATGTCGGGAGGGAAGGCCAGCACCCTCGTCACTGTAGGTGCGGGGTGTGACAGACCCCCACCCGATTTAGCCCTCGCGCGGGGCCTCGTCGAGCCACCAGCCGTCGACCAGGCCAGGCTCGCGCCCCGGCTCGATGAACCACTCCTGCCCGAAGCCGGCGGTGTAGATCTCGATCGGCATCGCGAGGAACATCTCGATGTCGGTCGCCTGGCTGCGGTGGCAGGCCAGCGCCGCCCGCTTGGTCTCGATCAGGTCGGACACGTCGACGCGCCAGTGGATCTCGGCCTCGGGCGTCCCGAAGGGGTTGCCGTCGTCCATCGGCGCGTCCGGGTCCCAGTCCATCGGCAGGCCCGCGTCCTTGGCCGCCTGGAACTGCCGCCGCATGTGGTCGCGGTTCATCGTGGACTCGAGCAGCCGGGGGCGTCGCTGCGCCAGCTCGGCCGCGCGGTGCGCGACCTGGTGCACCCGCACGTGGTCCGGGTGGCCGTAGCCCCCGTGCCAGTCGTAGGCGACGAGCACGTCGGCGTCCTCCTCGTCGAGGATCGAGGCCAGGCGGCCCGCCGCCTCGTCCAGGTCCGCGGAGGCGAACGCGTCGGCCGCGGAGTTCTGCTCCCACCCGCTCATGCCGGAGTCCGCGTAGCCGAGCCACGCCACCCGCGCGGTGCCCGTGACCTGCGCGGACGCCTCCGCCTCACGCCGGCGGTAGGCGACGACGGTGTCCCCCTCGGCCAGGTCCTGGGGCACCTCGCCGTGGTCGCCGTTGGTGCCGTAGACGACGACCACCCGGTGCCCCTGGGCCGAGGCCCGGGCCATGGATCCGGAGGTCTGGGATGCCTCGTCGTCGGGGTGGGCATGCAGGAAAACGACGGTCGCCATACGGTCAGTGTGGCAGGACCGCCGACGACCAGGTGCACGCGAGCGACGGAGGAGCAGGTATGACGACCGACATCCCGACCCACACCCTCAACGACGGCACGGTGCTGCCGCAGATCGGCTTCGGCACCTATCCGCTGCGGGGCGTCGAGGGGGTCGAGGCGATCACCAGCGCGCTGCAGACCGGCTACCGGCTGATCGACAGCGCCGTCAACTACGAGAACGAGCACGAGGTCGGCGAGGCGCTCGTCCGCTCCGAGATCCCGCGGTCCGAGGTCCTGCTCACCACCAAGATCCCCGGTCGCTTCCACGAGCACCAGCTGGCCGTGCAGTCGGTCGAGGACTCGCTGCGCCGGCTCGGCACCGACTACCTCGACCTCGTGCTGATCCACTGGCCCAACCCCTCCGTCGACAGGTACGTCGAGGCGTGGCAGGCGCTGGTCGACGTGCAGGAGCGTGGGCTGGTGCGCTCGATCGGGGTCAGCAACTTCACCGAGGCCCACCTCGAGCGGGTCATCGAGCGCACCGGGATCACGCCGGCCGTCAACCAGATCGAGCTCCACCCGGCGTTCCCGCAGGTCGAGATGCGTGCCGTCAACGAGCGCCTGGGGATCCGCACCGAGTCGTGGAGCCCCCTGGGTCGCGCCAAGCAGGACGGCCCGGTCGGCTCGGCGGCGGTCCTGTCGGCGGCCGAGGCGCACGGCGTGGAGCCCGCCCAGGTGGTCCTGCGCTGGCACGTGCAGCTCGGTTCGATCCCGCTGCCCAAGTCGGCGTCCCCGGAGCGGCAGCGCAGCAACCTCGGCGTGTTCGGCTTCGAGCTGAGCGAGGACGAGATGGCGGCGATCACGGCTCTCGGTCGGCCCGACGGGCGGCTCTTCGGCGCGGACCCGGACACCCACGAGGAGATGTGACCAGCTGCGCACCTCGCGCAAACGACGGGTGGGATCGACCACCCATGACGGTGGCGGATCCCACCCGATGATCGACGAACCACGACCAAGGAGCACGGCATGCCGACCACCCTCCACGACTTCACCGCGACCACCCTGACCGGCGAGGAACGACCGCTCGCGGACTACGCGGGTCAAGCGGTCCTCGTCGTCAACACCGCCAGCAAGTGCGGGCTCACCCCTCAGCTCGAGGGCCTGCAGAAGCTTCACGAGGAGTACGCGGACCAGGGCCTGGCCATCCTCGGGTTCCCCTGCGACCAGTTCGCGCACCAGGAGCCCGGGACCGCCGAGGAGATCGGTGAGTTCTGCACGCGGAACTACGGCGTCGCGTTCCCGATGTTCGACAAGGTCGAGGTCAACGGGTCCGGGGCCCACCCGCTCTGGGCCTGGTTGCGCAGCGAGAAGGGCGGCGTCCTCGGCGGCGCCATCAAATGGAACTTCACCAAGTTCCTCGTCGACCCGCAGGGCCGCGTCGTCAAGCGCTACGCCCCGACGACGTCGCCCGATGACCTGCGCGCCGACATCGCCCAGGTGCTTCCCGGCGACTGAGCCAGGGGCCGGATGGGCTCAGACGCGCGAGAGGCGCCGACCCCGTGCGGGGTGGGCGCCTCTCGTCATACGGCCGGCTCGCGAGGTCAGGCCTGCTTGATCGCGGAGACCTCGAGCTCGAGCTGGATCTTGTCGGAGACGAGCACGCCGCCGGTCTCGAGCGCGGCGTTGAAGGTGATGCCGAACTCGCTGCGGACGATGGTCGTGGAGCCCTCGAAGCCGATGCGCTGGTTGCCGTAGGGGTCGGTGGCCGCGCCGTTGAACTCGAAGTCGATGGTGACCGGCTTGGTGACGTCCTTGATGGTCAGGTCGCCGGTGACGCGCAGGGTGTCGGCGTCCGCGGCCTCGACGGCGGTGGAGCGGAAGGTCAGGGTGGGGAACGTCTCGACCTCGAAGAAGTCGCCGGTCTTGAGGTGACCGTCGCGGTCGGCGTTGCGGGTGTCGACGCTGGCGACCTGCGCGGTCAGCTCGATCTGGGCGCCCTGCAGGTCGGGGCCGGTGGTCGCGGTGCCCTCGAACTCGGAGAAGGTGCCGCGCACCTTGGTCACCATCGCGTGGCGGGCGACGAAGCCGAGCTGGCTGTGGGCGGGGTCGATGACGTAGGTGCCGTCGAGCTGCTGGAGCGTGGTCATGAGTTCTCCTCAATAGGTCCTGGTGGCTATTTGTTGAACTTTCAACTACCACCATACGCCGATCATTCCCGAAGTCAAGGAGGTCGGGGAGGGGCGGCTCAGACGCGGCGCCGCAGCACCAGTGGCAGGACGAGCCACAGACCGACGACCACGAGACCCACGCCGGCGCCGGCGATCCAGCCGCCCGTCGACCCCGTCACCACCCACACGATCAGCGCCGCCGCCAGCACCAGCGTGATCGCCAGCGTCACGAACCCCGCCCGCGCCAGCTGGTCGGACACCTCGACGACCTGCTGCTTCACGCCCCGGCGAAAGAGCACGCGGTGGATGATCACCGGCGTCATGAGCAGCACGATCGACACGAGCGCGGCGACCAGGACGACGAGATAGAGGTTCTCCTGCGCCTCCCCCAGCGTCGAGAACCGTTGCTGGAACGGCAGGGTGATCAAGAAGCCGGCCAGCACCTGGATCCCCGTCTGCGTGACGCGCAGCTCCTGGAGCAGCTCGTTCCAGTTGCGGTCCATCCGCTCCGCGTGCGTCTCGTCGCGTTCCTGGTCGATCGGATCCATCGGGCCTCCAGCTCGTCGTCACCTGCCACCAGAGACATACCGTGGAGGCATGACCGGCACACCCTGGATCACCTCGACGGACGCATCGGGCCTGGCGGTCCACACCTGGGACGGCGACGCCCCGTCCGGATCACCACGCCTGGTCCTCCTGCACGGGCTCACCGACAGCGGCCCCGCGTGGGAGGACGCCGCGAGACGGTGGGGGTCGGCATGCCAGGTCATCGCCCCGGATGCCCTGGGGCACGGGCGATCTCGACGGTTCACCCCCGAGGAGCTCGCCTCTCCCGACCCGATGCAGAGCGCGTATGACGCCCTCCGGGCCCTCGTCGCCCGCCTCGTCGACGAGGACGCGACGCCGGTGCTGGTCGCCGGTCACTCGATGGGTGGAGGCCTGGCCGCAGCGCTGGCCGCGCGGATGCCCGACGCGGTGCTGGCCGCCGTCCTGGAGGACCCGGTGTGGTTCGCCGGCGGGCCGGAGGTGGGGACCCCGCGGTCCCGCAAGGCCGCCCAGGACCGCGTCGCCGAGGCACGTCGTGCGCGCTCGGACCTGGACGCGCTGGTGGCGGAGGGCCGGACCCGCAACCCGAGCTGGCCGCAGTCCGAGCTGCGACCGTGGGCCCAGGCCAAGGCCGACGGCGACGACGACTTCCTCGCCGTGGGTCGGGCCGTCCTCGACGAGCCGTGGGAGCAGATCGCCGCGGCCCTGCAGGTGCCCACGCTCGTCGTGACCGGCACCGAGTCGGTGATCATCGACCAGACCGTGCGGGCCGCGATCGAGGAGGTCGGCAACCCCCGCATCGAGGTGGCGGTGATCGACGGGGCCGACCACTGCGTGCGTCGCTCCCGGGGCGATGCCTTCCACGCCGTCGTCGACCCGTGGCTGGCCTCGCACGTCTGACCCGCCGCCGGTAAAGGCATCAGCCTGGCGAACGACGGCCGGTCGATGCCTTCGCCGCCGGTAGGTTTGGGCAGGTGAGCGACGGAGGAGACGGGGCGGCGTCAAACGAGGGGGCGGCGGGCGAGGCGGTCGGCGAGGTGGGCGGTGGGGCGTCATACGGCATCGACCCGGACGACCTGGCGACCACCCTCCGCGTCCTCGCGCAGCTGCCCGGGCTCCCCGCCGGCCACCCCGACATCGAGACCGTCAAGCGCGCGACCAGCACCATGCGCAACCGGATCCGCAAGGCCCGCCGCGCCGACGCGCGTCGCGAGGTCCGCGGGCCGCTGCTCGAGCACGACCGGCGGGTCCTCGCCGCCACCGGCACCGGCAGCCCGTTGCGCATCGACGACGAGACGCGCGGGATCCCCCTCGTCTCGCCCACCCCCGGCGCGGTCGCCGGCGAGCTGCACACACCGCGCGGCTGCTACATCTGCCACGACACCTACACGACCGTCGACGCCTTCTATCACTGGCTGTGCCCGCGCTGCGCCGCCGCCTCCCACGAGCGTCGTGACCAGCGCACCGACCTGCGCGGCCGCCGGGCGCTCCTCACCGGTGGGCGCGCCAAGATCGGCATGTACATCGCTCTCCGCCTCCTGCGCGACGGCGCCGACCTCACGATCACGACGCGCTTCCCGCGGGACGCGGCGCGCAGGTTCGCCGCGCTGGCGGACGCCGACGAGTGGCTCGACCGGCTCACGATCATCGGCATCGACCTGCGCGACCCCACCCAGGTCGTCGGTCTCGCGGACGAGGTCGCGAGCGCCGGGCCGCTGGACATCCTGATCAACAACGCCGCGCAGACCGTCCGCCGCTCCCCCGGCGCCTACTCGCACCTCGTCGACGGGGAGTCGCTCCCGCTGGCCGGCGCCGCCCTGCGCCCGAGGATGGTGACCTTCGAGCGGGTCAGCGAGGCTCATCCGTCGGCCCTGGCCGGGACCTTGCGCACGTATGCCGCCCAGCACCTGCCCGACGGGGCCGGCGCCTCCCCCGAGGCCACCCCCGACGTGCTCGCCGCGCGCACGGCCGCCGAGATGACCGGGCTCGCCCTCACCGCGGGCCACGCCTCTCTCGACGCGCACCGCGCCGGCACGGCCGTGGACGCGAGTGGGCTCCTGCCCGACCTGCAGCGCACCAACTCCTGGACGCACACGGTCGACGAGGTGGACCCGCTGGAGCTGCTCGAGGTGCAGCTGTGCAACGCGACGGCGCCGTTCGTCCTGGTCAGCCGGCTGCGCCCGGCGATGCGGGCGGCGGTGGAGGCCGGCGCGCGGCGGGCCTACGTCGTCAACGTGTCGGCGATGGAGGGGCAGTTCTCGCGCCGCTACAAGGGGCCGGGGCACCCGCACACCAACATGGCCAAGGCTGCGCTCAACATGCTCACGCGCACCTCGGCCGGGGAGATGTTCGAGACCGACCGGATCCTGATGACGGCCGTCGACACCGGCTGGATCACCGACGAGCGCCCCCACGACGACAAGCTCCGCATCGCCGCCGAGGGCTGGCACGCCCCGCTCGACCTGGTGGACGGCGCCGCCCGCGTCTACGACCCGATCGTGCGCGGCGAGGCCGGCGAGGACCTGCACGGCGTCTTCCTCAAGGACTACGAGCCACACCCCTGGTGAGCGGCACTCGCACCGACGGGCACTTGACTACCCATCGATGTGCAGCATAATTCCCATATGACGACCTCCGAGAGCTCCACCCGTCCCCCCTTCCACCTCGCGATCCCGGTGCACGACATCGAGGCGGCGCGCTCGTTCTACGGCGAGGTCCTCGGGTTCCCCCGGGGCCGGTCGGACGTGCGATGGACCGACTGGAACGTCGAGGGCCACCAGGTGGTCACCCACCAGGTCGACGACCACACCAACGCCGTCGCCGGCACCAACCCCGTGGACGGGCACGACGTGCCGGTCCCGCACTTCGGGCTCGTGCTCTCGGTCGATCGCTTCCAGGAGCTGGCCGACCGACTCACCGCGGTCGGCGCCGACTTCGTCATCGACCCCTACGTGCGCTTCGAGGGCGAGCCGGGTGAGCAGTGGACGATGTTCTTCCTCGACCCGTCGGGAAACGCCCTGGAGTTCAAGGCGTTCCGCGACCTCGACCAGCTCTTCGCGGTGTGAGCGAGACCACCACGCCCGGCGTCGACAAGACCGCGGCCGGGGTCGACGAGACCGGCGCCGGCACCCTGGACGACCAGTTCCTGACGGACGTCGGCACGCGCCTGCGCCGCCTGCGCACCGACCGCGGCTGGACGGTGCAGCACCTGGCCGACCGCGCCGGGATCAGCCGTCGCCTGCTCACCCAGATCGAGCGGGGCCAGGCCAACCCGAGCCTCGTCACCATGACCCGGCTCGCTCGGCAGGTCGGCACCGACTTCCGGGCGCTGCTCGACCAGGACGGCACCGACACCCCCGTCACGGTCGGCGGTCCGGCCGAGCGGCGGCTCGTGTGGTCGACGCCGGCGGGGAGCACCGGTGAGCTGCTGCAGTCGGTGACCGGCGACCGCACCGTCGACCTGTGGCGCTGGCGGCTGGCCACCGGCGACTCCTACCAGTGCCAGCCCGACCCGGCCGGGTCCGCCGAGCTGTTCCACGTCCTCGAGGGCGAGCTCACGCTGAGCGTTGGCGCGGACCGGTGGCGCGTCCCGGCGGGTGGATCGGCGCGGCTGGCGAGCGACCGCCGCTACGCCTACGAGAACCAGGGTTCCGAGCCCGTGACCTTCGTCCGGACGGTCTACCTGTCCCGATAGCCGGCCGTGCCGAGCCGGGCGCGACCCGCGCTCGCCCGGCAGCTCGTGCGGCAGCTCGCGCGTGGTGCGCGTCACAGCCGGTCGTCGCGCCGTGCGTGCCGCCCTCCGCAGCGCCCCGCTCCGCACCTGCACCCGCCTGCGCTGGCTCGTAGAGTGACGGGTGGACATCGCACTCACCGCGAAGAAGGGGTCACGCATGAGCCACACCGCCCGCCTAGAGCTCGACGGCACGTCATACGACCTGCCTGTCGTGGAGGGCTCCGAGCACGAGCTCGGCATCGACATCAGCAAGCTCCGCTCCGAGACCGGGTTCATCACCCTGGACGACGGCTACGGCAACACCGGCTCGTGCAAGTCCGCCATCACCTACATCGACGGCGAGCAGGGGATCCTGCGCTACCGCGGCATCCCGATCGAGGAGCTCGCCGAGAAGTCCAGCTTCATCGAGGCCGCCTGGCTCGTGATCTTCGGCAAGCTGCCGACGCAGGCCGACCGCGACCGGTTCGCGGGGATGCTGACCGAGCACTCCATGCTCGACGAGAACATGAAGAAGCACTTCGACGGCTACCCCACCAACGCGCACCCCATGGCGATCCTGTCGGCCATGATCAACACCCTCTCGGCGCACGACCCCGAGGTGTGGGAGGCCGACGACGACGCGGGCATCGAGCGGGCCGCCGCCGTCCTCATGTCCAAGGTCCGCACCATCGCGGCCGCGGCCTACAAGTCCAGCGTGGGCGAGCCGATCGTCTACCCCCGCTACGACCTGCGCTACGGCGAGAACTTCCTGCACATGATGTTCTCCAAGCCCTACAAGGACTACGAGCCGACCCCGGCGGTGTCGCGGGCGCTCAACCTGTTCCTGCTGCTGCACGCCGACCACGAGCAGAACTGCTCCACCTCCACGGTCCGCATGGTCGCGTCCTCCGAGGCCAACATGTTCGCCTCCTGCTCGGCGGGCGTCTGCGCTCTGTGGGGTCCGCTGCACGGTGGCGCCAACGTCGCGGTGATCGACATGCTGCAGCAGATCAAGGACCAGGAGATCCCGGTCTCGGAGTACGTCAAGAAGGTCAAGAACAAGGAAGACGGCGTGAAGCTCATGGGCTTCGGGCACCGCGTCTACCGCAACTTCGACCCCCGCTCCAAGATCCTGCGCGCCGCGGCCGACGACATGCTCAAGGAGCTGCAGATCGAGGACCCGCTGCTCGACATCGCGGGCGAGCTGGCCGATGCGGCCCTGTCCGACGACTACTTCGTGGAGCGCAAGCTCTACCCCAACGTCGACTTCTACAGCGGCATCATCCTGCGCGCGATGGGCCTGCCGACCAACATGTTCACGGTGATGTTCGCGATCGGTCGCATGCCCGGCTGGATCGCCAACTGGAAGGAGATCCACGACGACCCCAAGGGTCGGATCTACCGTCCGCGCCAGATCTACACCGGCCCCACCGACCAGCACTGGATCCCGCGCGACCAGCGCAGCTGACCCCTCACCCGAGCCACGCCGGCCCCCACCTGATCGAGGTGGGGGCCGTCGCGTTGTGGGGCAAGTTCGCGGTCCCGATGCACCTTGGGCGCACCAGGGACCCCACCACGGGACAAAATCGCGGTCCGGCCGCACCTCGCGCACACCTGGGCCGCACCCACCAGGCCGTATGACGCCCGCGCCCACCCGGTCGCGACGTCAGCGCGCGGCGGCGGGGGCGAGGTCGTCGCGGACCGGCTCCAGGGCTCGTGTCGTCAGGTCGTGGACGATCCCGATCGCGAGGATCGCGGCCACGACGCCGAGAGCGTTGCCGATCACGCCGAGGACGAGGCACCGCTCGTAGAGATCGATCGCCCGGTCCAGGTCCCCCGCGCCGACCAGGTCCTCGACGGCGTAGGCGCGCCAGGCGGCATACCGACCGAGAACCACGCTGAGCACGAAGGAGATCCACCACACCCACAGTGGGGAGCGCAGCCGACGACGGCCGGGCACCCCGAGGCCCCGGTCGAGCTCGCGCATCGCGAGTGCGGGCAGGACCAGGTTGAGCATGGGGACGAACCACACCCAGGCGTGCCACCCCGGTCGGAGCCGGCCGCCGGCGCGCTCCAGCCGTGGGCTCGACGCGAGCTGTCCCTGCCAGTCGATCCAGCAGACCCCGGCCGCCAGGAACACGAGGGCGTAGACGACCATGGTGCCGACCGACCACTGGTCCAGGGAGACGAGCTGACGCTGGTAGGTCGCGTCGTCCGTGGCGGTGTCGTAGAAGGCCTCGACCGTGCTCATCCCCACCTGGAGCAGCAGCGCGTCCAGCAGACCGACCACGCCGACGAGGACGCAGACGGCGATCCCGAGGCGCCTGAAGCCGCGTCCGAGGCCGGGCCGCACGCTCACCCGACGGCCCCTCCCGTGGTCCCCGGGGTCCCCGGCGTCCCCGGGTCGTCCTGCACGTGCGTGTCGGGGCTGGTCCAGGGCGTGTCGGCGGGCCGGGTCGCGCGCTCGGTGAGGTTGCGGACCACCAGGATCGCGAGGATCGCCGACACGGCGCCGAGGATGGTGCCCACCAGGTCCATCGTCACGGACGACGACATCAGCGACACCGCGTCCCCCACCTGACCGGCCTCCAGACGCGTGTCGGCCATGGAGCTCGTCGCCGTCGCGATGCGGCTGACGACGAGGCCGAGCAGCCAGAGCACCCACCACGCCACCAGGGGCGGGCGCCGATCTCGCGCGGAGAAGTGCCCGAGCCCGCGGTCGAGGTCCCTGACGTTCTGGAAGGGGAACCACAGGTTCGCGACGGGGATGAACCACGACCCGACGTGCCAGCCCGGCGACCGCCGCACCGCGCGACGGTCGACCCTCGCGCTCGAGGCGAGCCGGTGCTGCCAGACCAGCCAGCAGATGCCGGTGGCGAGCAGGAGCAGCAGATAGGGGACGAGCAGCTGGAGGGTGAGGCGGTCCGCGGCGTCGAGGTCGGAGTCGAGCCCTTCGCGGCCGGAACCGACCTCGCCGAGGAGTCGCAGCATCCGGATGCCCCCGGCGAGCTGGGCGAGCTCGAGGAGTCCCACGAGCCCGATCAGCACGGTCAGCGCCGTGCCGAGCGTCCGGAAGCTCCGGTCGAGGGGCGGTCCCGAGGGTGGTGCGGCGAACCAGCCCTGCGGCTGGTGGGCGGAGCTCTGCTGCATGGCGCCGGGCTCGTGGCCGGGCGACGTCGGTGTCGACATGAGCACAGTGTCCGCCGTGGACACGCACGGTGAGGAACGTTCGGGTTTGCCCCCCTCTTTCCTCACCCATTCGGGCGTATGACGACCTCCGATCCAGGCCGCTGGCAGGGGGAGGACCAGGCCCCCTCTAGTCGAGGAGACCGCGGATGTCGTCAGCCGTGACCGCGCCGGACATCGCGTCGCCGTCGTCCACGACCTGGGCGAACAGCTCGCGCTTGCGCTGCTGCAGCGCCACGACCTTGTCCTCGATCGTGTCCTCGGAGACCAGGCGATAGACGTTGACGTGCTTGTCCTGCCCGATGCGGTGGGTGCGGTCGATGGCCTGGGTCTCGGCGGCGGGGTTCCACCAGGGGTCGAGGACGTAGACGTAGTCCGCCTCGGTGAGGGTGAGCCCGAAGCCGCCGGCCTTGAGCGAGATCAGGAACGCCGGCTGCGTGCCCGTGCGGAAGTCCTCGATGCGCTCGGCGCGGTTGCGGGTGCGTCCGTCCAGGTAGCTGTAGTCGATGCCCTCACGGTCCAGCCGCTCGCGCACCAGCCGCAGGTAGCCGGTGAACTGGCTGAACACCAGCGCCCGGTGGCCCTCGGCGGCGAGCTCGCCGAGGTGCTGGACGAGCAGGTCGATCTTGGCGCTCTCGCCGGCGCCGGCGTGGGACCCGTCGACGAGGGCGGGGTGCAGCGCGAGCTGGCGCATGGCGGTCAGCGCCCGCAGGATCGCGATGCGGTGCTTGCTGAAGTCCTCGTCGAGCAGCCCCAGCAGGCGTTGCCGCTCGCGCTGCAGGTGCCGGTCGTAGATGGTGCGGTGCCGCGGGTGCAGCGGCACCGTCACGACCTGCTCCTGCTTGGGCGGCAGCTCGCGCGCGACCTGCTCCTTGGTCCGGCGCATCATCAGCGGGCGGATGCGGCGACGCAGCGTCGTGAGGAGCTCGGCGCCCTCGCCGGCCTCGATCGGCTTGACGTAGGTGTCGCGGAACTCGACGGGCCTCGGATAGAGCCCCGGCGCGGCCACGGACAGCAGCGACCACAGGTCCATGAGGGAGTTCTCGAGCGGGGTGCCGGTGATGGCGAGCTTCATCCCCGCGTCGAGGCGGCGCACCACCTGGTAGGTCTTGGCCTGGTGGTTCTTGACGAACTGCGCCTCGTCGAGGACGAGCCCGCCCCACCGCCGCGACAGATAGGCGTCCTCGTCGAGCCGGACCAGCGCGTATGACGTGACGACGACGTCCGCGCCCTCGATCACCGTCTCGAGCGTGGCACCGCTCTTGCGCAACGTGCTCATAACGGTGGTCACCCGCAGGTCGGGGGTGAACCGGGCGGCCTCGGAGGCCCAGGTGCCGACGACGCTGGTGGGCGCCACGATGAGCAGCGGGTCCGCCAGGTCGCCGCGCTCCTTGGCGCGCAGCACCATCGCGAGGGTCTGCAGGGTCTTGCCGAGGCCCATGTCGTCGGCGAGGATCCCGCCGAGCCGGGCCTCCCACAGCAGCGACAGCCACTGGAAGCCGTCGAGCTGGTAGGGCCGCAGGGTGGCCTGCAGGCCCTCGGGCACGGGGCGGTCGCCGGAGGCGAGCCCCAGCAGGGCGTCGACGGTCTGCTGCCAGCGGCTGCTCTGGCGCTCGACGACCCCGAGCTCGACCAGCTCGTCCCAGAGCCCCGCGTGCAGGGCGTTGACCCGGAGCGGTCCGTCGGGCTCGTCCTGCAGGTCGGCCGCCTCGCGCAGGATCGCCGCGAGCGCGATCAGACGCTCGTCGTCGAGCCGCAGCCAGGTGCCCGAGGGCAGCACCAGCACCTCCTGGCCGGTGGTCAGCGCCACGATGAGCTCGCGCAGCGGCACGTCCTGCTCGTCGACGGTCACCGACACGTCGAGGTCGAACCAGTCGGTGCTCCTGCTGCCGTGACCGCCCGCGGAGGTGGCGGATCGGGTGAGGGAGTCGGCCTCCGGGGAGTCCGGGCCGCCACCGCCAGCCGCACCACCGCCGGTCGCACCACCGCCGGTCGCACCACCGCCGGTCGCACCGTCGCCGTCGTCCGCGTCGTCGAGACCGAGGGACACGACCGGCGCCGATGTGGCCTCGACGTAGTCCGGCAGCTCCGAGGCCTGCTCGACGACGACGTCCGGGTCGCCGCGCAGGGTGGGCAGGACGTCGGCCAGGGCGATGGTCTGAGCAGGCTGCAGGGTGGCGCCGTGGGCGTGGGTCCAGTCGGTGCCGATCGGCAGGGCACCCGCCAGGAGGGGTCGCAGCACGTCGTCGAGCCGCCCCACGACGATCGCCTCGGCCTCGTGGTCGCGCAGCCGCTCGGCCGCTCGGGCCGCCGGGTCGCGCGGTGACCAGCGCTGGGAGTGGCGGGGCCCCCCCGGGGCCCCCCCCCGCGGGGGGGGGGGGGCCCCCCCCGCCCCCCCGGGGGGGGGGGGGGGGGGTCCCCCCCCCCCCCCCCGCC
>NZ_DCYC01000007.1:18942-19227 GCF_002330965.1 Arsenicicoccus sp. UBA2120 | reverse complement strand
GGGGGGGGCGGCGGGGGGGGGGGGGGGGGGGGGGGGGGAGACAAAAAAATCCTTCACCCCCCCCCCGGCCAGAAGGCGGGGGGCCCCTCCCCCGGGGGGGGGGGGCCCGCCGTCGTCGTTCCCACCCGTATGCCGGGCGCCGGTCGGATCCGTGGTCAGCGCCTGTCGCGCGCCGCCCCGAAGCGGGCGAGGAAGGCCTGCATCGCCGGTGCTGCGGTGCCCGGGGTGAACTCCTGCAGCACGGCGGCCCGCCCGGCGGCGCCCTGGGTCGCCCGGCGGGCGGGG
>NZ_DCYC01000007.1:0-18824 GCF_002330965.1 Arsenicicoccus sp. UBA2120 | reverse complement strand
AGCGCCTGCGCCAGCAGGTCGGCGCGGCCGGCGGGGATCACGTGCCCGGTCTGACCGTCGCGGACCAGCTCCGTGACCCCGGCGATGCGGGTGGTGACGACCGGGAGCTCGGTGGACATCGCCTCCATGAGCACGACGGGCAGGCCCTCCTGGAAGCTCGGCAGGCAGAACACGTCGGCCTCGCGGTACTCGAGGGGGAGGTCGTCCTGGCCCAGCGGCCCCACGAGCTCGACGACGTCCCCCAGCGCGCGCGCGGCGATGGTGGCGGCCAGCGTCTCGTGCAGCGGCCCGGCGCCGACCATGCGGACCCGGAGGGGGACGCCGGCGTCGCGCAGCTCGGTCACGGCGTCGAGCAGGACCGGCCCGCCCTTCTCCGGGACCAGGCGACCGACATACAGAACCCGCAGGGGCTCGCCCTCGGTCCGCACGCGGCCCTCGGGCGGCGGGGGATAGGCCTCGGGGTCGACCGTCATCCGCACGACGTCGAGCCGTGGCCACACCGCGGGGTCGACCATGCGCATGAGCTGGCTGCGGCAGAAGTCTGAGATGCAGGCAACCCCGCCCGCGGACCGGACCTTGGCGGGGAGGTCGAAGCGCTGCACGGCCTCGAACTCGGTCGGGCCGTGCATGCTGAAGCTCCAGGACCAGTCCTCGCCGAGGTCCTTCGCGAGGGCCACCGTCAGCCGGGCGACGTCGGCGGCGGCGTTGGCGAAGTGCACGTGCACGTGCCGCAGCCCTCGTCGCCGCATCTCGCGATGCAAGGTGACGGCCTCGGCGAAGTAGAACAGCTGCCAGAGGCGGGCCCTCGGTGTCAGCTCGCCGGTGCGCAGGGCCCGGGAGAGGCCGCGCAGCCAGGCGTCGGGCTGGGTGCGCAGCAGGGCCAGGTTGGCCAGGGCGGCGCGGCGCTTGTCCTTGACGACGTAGGTCGTGCGTGCGTCCTCGCGCATCGCCTGGGAGGCCAGCTGCTGCTGAGGACAGGGGTTGAGCGTGAAGGTGTCGACCCGGGTGCCACGCTCCCGGAGCGCATGCACCTCACGCTCGATGAAGGCGTGCGAGAGGGCGGGGTACTGGCTGACGAGGTAGGCGACGGCGAGGTCGTCCGACCCCTGCGGCTGGGCGGTGGTCACGGAGCTCCTTGGGGTGACGGGCTGGTCAGCGCGTGGACGTGTCTCGCTCCCACGCGGCGGTCGTGGTGCGACGGGCCTCGCGTCGGGCGTAGGCCGTGACGAGCACGTAGACGAGGGCGGACGGGATCATGGACGGACGCCGCACGATCAGGTCGACGAGGGCCTTGGAGGTGGATCGCGTGGACGTGGAGAAGTCCGGCGTGCGGCCGTCGTCGACCATCGCGCCCGGATCCTCCTGCGCCAGCTGGGCGTTGCCGCGAGCCACGCGGGTGCGCACCTTGACGAGCTGGCGGAGCGTCCGCGGGACCTGCACCTCGAAGGTGCCGTCGACGATGATCCGCTCGTCCAGGGAGAAGATGCGCTGCGCGAACAGGTCGTCGCCGAGCAGGTCGGGGAACTCGACGAAGCGGGACCGGCCGGCGCGAGACATCCCGTAGACGCCGAGGCCAACCAGCTTGTCCTGCACGTAGGGCAGCTCGGCGAAGACGTCGTAGAACGCGCGCACGGGCCAGGTGGCCCGGGCGGTGGCGAACCGCACCTGGGGCGCGGCGGCTCGCGGCAGATCCGTGTCGAGGACGTGGACCATGGCGTCCAGGGCGTCCGCGTCGAGGACGATGTCGGCGTCCAGATAGATGCGGGGGAAGGCCGTGGCGACGGCGTCGGCCGCGTTGATGGCCTGGACCTTGGAGGGGGCGGGCAGGTCCAGCACCTGCACGCCCGTATGCCGGCGGGCGCGCTCCACCGTGTCGTCGGTGCAGCCGTTGGCCGCGACGACCACCTCGAGGCGCCCGGCGCGAGCGTCTTCGTCCAAGGCCTCGAGGCAGCGGTCGATCACCCCGCCCTCGTCGTGGGCGGGGATGATCACGGAGGCGCGTGGAGCATCGAGGGGCGTGCTCACGGGCGAACGTCCTCGTAGGTGCGGCCGGTCTCGCGGTCCTTGGCGGCGAGCCGCCGGGCATAGACGGCGCCCAGCGCAGGCGCCCTGCGCAGGACCTCGGCCTTGAGCCTGATGCGTCGAGCGCTGGGCATGAGCTGCGAGGCCACGGCGAAGTGCTCTGCGGCCGTCGGCACGTCACCGCGCCGTAGCGCGGACTCGCCGAGATCGACCTGCTGCACGGCCGAGCCTCGCTCGAGCCGCAGGTCCAGGAATCGGCGCTCCTCGGTGCTGAGACTCGCACCGTGGGCCTCCGCCACGTGGGCGAGGACCTGCTGCTCTCCGGCATACATGCGCTCGCTCTGCGTGGAGAGCGAGCCGGCGGCACGGCGGTAGAGCGCGTGGTGCGCCGTGACGAAGCGGGCGGTCCAGCCAGCGTAGATGGCGCGCGCCCAGAAGTCGTAGTCCTCGCAGACGCGCATCGACTCGTCGAAGCCACCGACCTCCTCCCACATCCGTCGCGGGAAGACGGAGAAGACCGACACGAAGTTGTTCTCCAGGATGCGTCGGCGCTGCTCGGCCGCCGCAGGCGTTCCCGAGGGGAGGACGGTTCGGCCCTGCACGATGCCGGCGCCGCTCATCAGATGCGCGTCGCAGGTGACGAAGGTGCGCTCGTCCCCGCCCGCCAGCCAGCTGTCGACCGCCGTCTGCACGTACGGCGGTAGAAGGATGTCGTCGGCGTCCAGCAGCGCGACCAGCTCACCGCGCGCCTCGCGTATGGCGGAGTTGCGGGCGCCGGGCAGCCCGCGGTTCTCCTGCGTGACCACCCGGACGAGGTCCCCGTAGGCCGCGGCGATGGCCCCGGTCCGGTCGCTCGAGCCGTCGTTCGTGATGACGACCTCGATGTTCGGGTACGTCTGGGTGAGTGCACTCGTCACGGCTGCGCCGAGGAAGGCCTCGGCCTGGTATGCCGGGATGACCACCGACACGAGCGGCTGGCGCGCTGGCATGGGTACTCCAATTCGTGGGCCTCGGTCAGTGTAGGTGCACGTAGCAGCGGGCGTCGGAGGCCGTACTTGCCGTCCGCCTGTGCGCTCGCTGAGCGTGGGCACGCCCTACATTCTGTCATCCGAGGAGCGGCCTCGTGGGTGATTCCGAGCAGCCTAGGCCCTCTGACGTGCAGCAAGATCCCGGAAGCCGCCAAGCCGGGCCGCATGCGCTCGTAGGATAGGCGGGTGCTCCTCACCGTTCATGCCGACCTTGCGCGCCCAGACGCAGCCACCTCTGTGCTGGTTGGGGTGTCCGCGTGACGGCAGGTCCCGATGACACGCCTGCGACGCCCACGGGGTCCACCTCGGCGGCGCGGGTACTCCTCAAGGGTGCGAGCTGGCAGACTCTGGCCCAGGTCGCCCCCTTGGCGCTCAACCTGATCCTGACCCCCATCGTCTACCAAGGACTGGGGGTGGAGGCGTACGGCCTGTTCATCGTCGTGAACAGCATCGCCCTGGCGATAGGTACCTTTGACGGGGGCATCGGAGCGAGCGCCCAGCGGTACTTCACCATCTTTGCCGGCAGAGATGCGCGGGACGAGATGACTCGACTCCTCGTGTCGCTCTTGGGAATCGTGACCTTGGTCTCGCTTGTCCTGTTCACCGGGCTGTGGATGGTCTCACCCGCTGTCGTGCGGTTCTTCCAGGCGTCCCCGGCCATGCAACCCGAGATGACGTTCCTGCTACGCACCATGGTGGTCGTGGTTGGTGTGGCTCTCGTCAGGCAGCTCTTCGCCTGCGTGCTCTACAGCATGCAGAAGTTCGCGATCCCCAGCACCACGGGACTCCTCGGCCATGCCGTCTATGCGGCCGGCATGCTCTGGACCGTCAGGTCCGACCTGGGTCTGTACGGCGTCGCCTACACCTTCATGGCGCAGCAGGTGCTCAGCACGGTGGTGATCATTCCCTCGGCGTTGCGGTTCCTCACGCCGCACGGACTCAGGTTCGTCAGCCGTGCCGAGATGAAGGACTTCTTCGGCTACGCGTGGAAGGCCCAGATCGCCAGCGTGCTCGAGATGCTCGGCCTGCAGGGCGACACCTTCATCGTGGGGCGGTTCGCACCCACGCAGGTCGGGATCTTCGGGCCTGGATCCCAGTTCGCGTTCCAGCTGCGGTCCTTGCCCACCAACGCCGTCGGAGCACCGATGCAGGCGATGATCGGGCGCTGGGTTGGTGAGCACGGGGAGGAAGCCAGCCTGCCACGATTCGAACGCCTGCAACGGCTTTGGGTGCTGTTCATCTCCGGGTGGGTGGCGGTAGGAGCTCCCGCCTGCTACTTCGGCGTTGTCGAGTGGCTTCACATCCCAACCCGGCTGCCTGGTGAGGTGGCCGCGCTGGCACTCATCGGGCACTTCTGGCCGATGCTCGCCGTACCCACCATCCTGTGGGTGCTGACGCTGGGCCGCCCAGAGCTGGACATGCGGTACGGCCTGGTCAACGTGTCACTCAACCTGTCGATGACCCTGGCCTTCATCATCCCCTTCGGCGTCCTGGGATCCGTGGCCGCTACCGTCATCGCGCAGCTCGTTGCCTATCTCTTCCTGCTTCGGCAGATAGACAGGCACTTGCCTTCACCCCCGCGGTCGCCACTACGGGACGTCCCTTTCCTGGAGATGCTGTGCAGCGGTTCCGTGGCCTACCTCTGCGTGTACGGGGTCTCGCTGGTCATCGACGCCGGCTACATCCCGCAGGGCGCGGTGGCTCTGCTGGCCTGCGGGCTCGCTGCAGCCCCGGCCGGGATCCTTTACGTACTGCTGACCGTTGGACCGCGGGAGATCAAAGAGATGCTCGCCCGCCGCCGCAGCGGGCGCGACCTGGTGGCCTGACGCCCGATGCTCAAGAACGACCGCTCGACGAACCTGGGGGACAAACACATGCTCACGACACCCGCTCGCCGATCGCTGGGGGCTGCAGCGATCGTCCTCACCATGGGTGGGCTGGCCGCCTGCACCGGCTCCCCAGACTCGCCCGACACCCCGACGTCGCCGTCCGCCAAGCCGACGACCTCGACCGGCAGCGGCAGCAGAACGCAGATGGCCCGCGCCGAGGCTCCGACCAAGGTGGCGACGCCCAAGGCTGCCAACACGCCGCCGAGCCGGCTGTTCGCCCCGGACAACGTGTTCAAGCTGGACGTCACCAAGGCGCCGCTCGACAAGGACAGCGCTGCCATGATCAAGAACCTTCAGGGTCAGATCACCCCCCACTGGGGAGGAATCGCTGGGTTCAACACGGACCAGTACAACGCGAGCTACTACGCGGTGGACAGCACCACCCCGAAGCAGGACGTCGCCTTCTACGACTGCCAGAACAAGGGTGCGGCTCCCCCCGGGATCCTGGACGGCCCGGCGATGTTTAAGCAGGTACCGATCCCGGCGAACGCGGTACCGGCCAACGGGACGGACAAGTCGATGTCCATCTACAACCGTGACACCGACCAGCTCTGGGAGTTCTGGGTGATGGAGCGCACCAAGGGCGCGAAGCCGGGCTGGAGAGCGTGCTGGGGTGGGCGCATCGACGATGTCTCCACGGCGCCGGGCTACTACGACCACCCGTTCGGGGTGGCTGCGTCCGGTCTGGCTCATGTCGGCTACATGGTCACGATCGACGAGGCCCGCAAGCGAGAGATCGACCACGCCATGGGACTGGTTCTGATCTCTACAGGCGATGCCAGCCGAATCTGGTATCCCGCGAACCGCAGCGACGGCAACTCCAGCGACCCGACGGCCATCCCCGAAGGCGCTCGTCTCAGGCTGGACCCGTCCGTGGACGTCGAGAAGCTCCAGATCTCACCGGTGGCGAAGGCGATCGCTCGTGCCGCCCAGAAGTACGGCTTCATCGTCGTGGACACGGCGGGCGCCGTGTCCGTCATCGCCGAGTCGGGCCAGCGGGACAAGGCCGCGACGGGAACGGACCCCTGGCCCCAGGTCCTCGGTGGCCAACCCAACTACAAGACCCTCGAAGGGTTTCCCTGGGACAAGGTGCAGGTGGTCCAGCGGGAGTACGGCAAGCCGGCCAGCTGACCTGACGTCCGACACACCAGAGGGCCTCCGCCTCAAGGGCGGAGGCCCTCTGCTGTGTCTCCGGGGTGCTCCTGAAGGTTCTCAGCGGCGGCGGATCTCACGTGCAGGTGCGCCTGCCATGACGGCTCCTGGCGTCACCTCGCCGCGCACGACCGAATGGGCCGCGATGACCGCGCCGTCGCCGATCCGGGCACCGGGCAGGATCGTGCAGCCGGCGCCGATCCACACGTCGTCGCCGATGACCACACCGTCCCCGGACCATGGCTGGTCCACGATCCTGGTGCCAGACGTGATGCCGTGGTTGGACCCGATGATCGACGAGTGCTGGCTGATCAAGCAGTCCCGTCCGACGATGATGGGTGCCCCCGAGCAGCGAATGTTGTTGAACTCGCCGACGTAGGTGCGGTCCCCGATGACGAGCCTGGCGCCCGACAGACCGCCGCCGTCGTCGCAGAACACGACGGTGGGCCCCGAGATGTACACGCCCTTGCCCAGCGCGACGCGGGTCGGATCGCCCCGAAAGATGGCTCGTGCCGTCACGTAGGCGCCCGGGTTCCTCCGGCGGAGCTGCTCCTTGGGGAGCCACTCCTCCCGAGCGAGTCGGTAGACGTCCTTGAGGCCCATGGCTACCTTCCTGTCCGTGCGGGATCCGCTGTGTCGTTCGCCCGCTCTGCCAGGGCACCGGCGTCGCGCACCGGGTGCTTGATCATGAGGTGCCGGCCGGCGATGCCGGCGACGAGCCAGACCAGGGTGTTGGGCAGCGGGAAAGGGTTGGGGCTGGTCATCGTGGGCACCAGCCAGGCGAAGAAGGCCATCACGACGAACAGCCACCAGCCGTAGTGCTCGGACGTTCGGCGGTCGGGCCGGACGAGAACCACGAAGGGCCCGGCCGCGCACACGATGACCCAGAGCAGACCCCCGATCAACCCCGTCTCGACGGCGCGGGAGAGGAAGACGTTGTGGATCTCGATGGTGACGGTGGTGATGGGGTAGACCGGCGACTGCCTGACCCACTCCACCCCGTGATCGATGAAGGTGGACCATCCCACGCCGAACAGCGGGTGCTGGTCGAGGGCCCGCCATCCGGCCTCGTAGGTGTTGGCGCGATCGTAGAGCGAGCGAGACGTGCTGAAGCGGGAGGTCACCAGCTCGTAGACCGCCGGGATGGCCACGACGGCAGCTGTCCCCATGACCGCAACGGCTGCACCGGCAGGGACCAGCCAACGTCGGAGGGTGGGCACGAGCAGGGCCACGGCGAGGATCCCCAGCAGGGCGCCGGCCCAGGCAGACCTGGTCGCTGTCAGGACGACACCGACCATGCACGCCGGAATGGTGACGAGGGCCAGCCAGCGCCACGCGCCGCGGAAGCGGTACACCGCGAACCCGGCCGCGAACATGCAGAGGTTCATGGTGAACCCGTTGGCCTCACCGGTCAGGAACGGACCCACCGCGCGACTGTCGCCGGCGACGAGCGGGTTCGTGTCGAGGAAGGTGATGATGTACCGCGGGAAGACCAGCTGGCGCGGACCCACGATGGTGAAGAACGAGGTGACGCCGAGGTAAAGGCCCATGGGAACCAAGGTCTTGAGCAGCAGGTCCCGCCGGCGCCTGGTGGTGAAGACCAGGGCCCCGACGAGCAGCATGACGAAGGGAACGATGATCCGATCGAGCAGGGCGTAGAAGCCCTGTGCCGTGAGCAGTGTGTTCGCAGTGAGCGCGGACCAGGCCGTCCAGAGCACGGTGAAGATCATTGCTCCGTACACCGGCCTCCAGCGCAGCCTGTCCCGAGACGGCTCGAGCACCAGCAGCGTGAGGCTGCCGAGGAGGATCACCCGGTCCAGGGGCACAGGGATGCCGAACTCACCCCACTGCCCCGAGAACATGTTGGCCACGAGGTAGGCCAGCATCGACCACACGTAGAGCGGGACCGGCTCGGACCCCACCGGTCGCGCGGTGGGGGTCGGCGCCGTGGCGACCTCGGTCACGCCTCGTCGCCTCGGGTGGCGCCGTGGTCGCGCAGGACGTCCACCTCGTGCTGCCCGCCCTGCCCGTGCCGGCCGACGACAGCCGCCTCCGCACGGCGCCCGGAGCGAGCGTTGCGGCGGTCGAGCAGCACGGCGAGCAGGAGCGCGAGACCGAGGCCGAGGACCAGGCCGCCGAGTGCGTAGCGCTGCTGGTTGGAGGCCTTGGTCGACTCCGCGAGCTCGGCGGGCTTGACGACGATCAGGTTGGCGGCCTGGGACCCCTGGGAGATCTGCTGGCGGTACTTCTCCGACAGGGCGTCCATCTGTGCTTGCAGGACGGCCGTCCGCGACGCCGTCTGTGCAGCCCTCTGCTGGGCGGCGGCGACGGTGGCAGCCGGTCGATCGCCGCCGATGGCGCGCTGAGCGGTCGTGTTGGCGGCCTCGCTGGCTGCCTTGGCCTGGCCCCAGTCGGAGGCGACCTTGTTCAGCTGCTGGAGCGTGACGGCGGGGTCGCTCTCGCCCTTCTTGGAGTTGACGGCCTCAGCGAGGTCGTCGGCAGCCTTCTGCGCCGACTGGACGGCAGCTTCCTTGTCCGGGCTCTTGGCCTCGATGCGGATGACGTTGGAGTCCGGGATGGGGGAGGCCGTGACCTCGGTGCCGGCTGGGATGTCGCCCTTGCCCTCGACGCCACGATCGTTGACCCAACGGGCGTAGTTGGCGGCCATCTGCTGGGTGGCCTGAGGAAATCCTGTGATAGCCCCGGCGGAGATGTTGCCGCTGCCCACGGTGATGCGTGCCTCGGCGGTGTAGATGGGTGCCTTCGCCGCACCGAGCATGTAGCCCACGACGGCCAGCGCGAGCGGAATGGCCACCGCGAGCCACCACCGCTTGGCGAGCGCCGAGAGTGGGGAGGACGGGGTGGTCTGGGGGTGTGCTGTGGTCACGAGACTCCTTCAGAGGGACGGTCGGACCGTCGTGGTGCTGTCGTTGGGGGTATCAGTGGTCGGTCGTTGGTGCAGGGGCCGCGTCGACCCGCCGCCCGGCGGCCACGACGTAGGCCTCTCGGCGCCGTCGGCTCACGCGCGTGCCCATCCCCAAGGGGAGCATGCTGAGCAGCGCGACCGAGATCGCGGCCGGCGTCGGGCGCACGCGGAGGCTATCCAGAGCCGACCTCCGGGCGCGGCGTCCGTCGCCCAGCAGCAGATACTCGCGCGCCAACCTGGCATCGTCCTGAGCCATCCGCTGGCGGAAGACCTCCGCGTCACCGTGCCGACCCGATGCCATGGCCTCACGAAGGATCCACTGGGATGCCTCCAGGCTCGGGACGACGTTCTTGACGCTGTCGTTGGCGCCGTGGATCCGGTAACGCACCAGTGGGCGCCGCACGTACCAGCTCGACGCTGCGTCCTCGGCAGCCGACACCACAAGGAAGAGATCGTACGACGTTCCCGCCTGCGCAGGAACGGCATCCCAGTCGATGGCCGAGCGCCGGAGCAGCGCCCCGGCCAAGGTCACGGCGCCCTGGGCCGCGATCGCGCTGAACGGTGTGTGCAACCCCTCAGGCAAGGACTCTCGGTGGGTGTCGTGCTGCAGGGTGGTGGTCGCCTCGGCCAGCTCATGCCCTGCGACGTCCACGAGCTGGAGGTCGCAGAACGACGCGGTCAGCTCGGGCCGGTCCGCGAAGGGTGCCGCGAGCGTCTCGAGCGCATCCGGCTCGAAGGCGTCGTCGTCGTCGAGCTTGATCACCAGCTCGCCGGTGGCCCGGCGGAAGCCGTCGATCGCGTTCGCCATCATCCCGATGTTCTCCGGACGGCCGACGTAGGTGATGCGGTCGTCGTCGAACGAGGCCACCACCTCGCGGGTCTCGGGGTCGTCGGCGTTGTCGCAGACGATGACCTCCAGGTCCCGCAGGGTCTGTCCGAGGACCGACCCCAGGGCCTCGCGCAGCATCGCGGTCCGCTTGTACGTCGGTACGACGACGGAGACCAGTGGCGGTCTGTCGTTCGCGGTCATGGTCGTCTCCCCCCAGAGGTGCTGGCACCACCCAGGGCCGACTCGCGCGAGCCGCATCCCTGGCTGGTCTTGGCATTCAGCGTCCAGGTTACCCAGCGTGCTCGCCTGACGGCAGCCCCTTGTCGAAGCCCACTCCATGTGCGGAACTAGGTGCCTCGTGGTAGTCGGAAATGACGCAATGTGTAAGCACTAGATCGACATCTAGTCACATTTCACCATTCTTTCGGACTAGTCACCACGCAACGGACACCATCATGGATTTCGCCCTTTCGGCGCGGTCCGTGGCTCCTCGTCCGGGCTTGTAGCATGAGACGAATCGTCCCCGAGGGTGGAGGAGCCTTCCGTGCCACTGCAGGTCCAACTCGTTTCCGCGGATCGTCCGGTCTGGGAGGGCGAGGCCTCCGCCGTCACCGCCCGCACCACCGAGGGCGAGCTCGGCATCCTGCCGGGCCACGCACCGCTGCTGGGTGTCCTGGTCGAGGGCCAGGTCTCCATCACCTCCGGCGAGGGGCGCCAGGTCGTCCAGATCGACTCCGGCTTCCTCTCCGTGCACGACGACAAGGTGACGTTGGTCGCGGAGCACGTGGACACCGACGCGGCACCTCGCGCCGAGCGCCACTAGGTCGCGACGGTGGCGGGCATTGAGGTCGCGGAGATCGCGGTCGCCGGTGCCCTCCTGCTGCTCGTCCTGCTCACGACGCTGGTCTTCGTGCGTCGACGCCTGATCTCCGACGGCGCACCGATGTTCCTCTGTGCCGTCCGTCCCACGCGTGAGGATCCCTGGCGCCTGCGACTGGCGCGCTACGACACCGACGCTCTGCTCTTCTTCACCCTCTCCGGGGTGTCCCTCGTGCCGAGCCACGTGATGCCGCGAGCGGGGGTCGAGGTGCTGGGCGTCCACACGCCGTCCCGTGGGGAGTTCCCGTCCCTGATCGACGACCCGCTCGTCATGCGCTGCGCCCAGGGCGAGGTGGCCTTCGACCTGGCTCTGCCGCGTGACGACTGCACCGCGGTCCGGTCCTGGCAGGAGGCGCGGCCACCCGGTCGTCCCCCGCGCGCAGCCTGAGATCGCCTGGCGCGCGCCGACCACAGAGCCCTTCAGCCGCGACCGGGCGATCAGCTGGAGCGACCGCCGCCCGGCTGCCAGAGGACATCGCCACCTGCCTCGAGGTTCGCGACGCGGGCGAGGATGAACAGCAGGTCCGAGAGGCGGTTCAGGTACTTCGCGGTGAGCACGTTGACGCCGCCCTCGCCTTTGTCGGCTCCCTCGGGGGCGGGCTGGTCGCCATACTGCTCGATGGCCGCCCAGGTGCTCCGCTCGACCCTCCTCACGACGGTGCACGCGAGGTGCAGGTAGGCCGATCCGGGCGTCCCGCCCGGGAGGATGAACGACCGGAGCTTGTCGAGCTCGCCGTTGTAGCGGTCGCAGTCGGCCTCGAGCTCGTCGATCCACGGCGCCTGGACCCGCAGGGGCGGGTACTCCGGGGTCTCGCTGCGCAGCGGGTTGCACAGGTCCGCTCCGACGTCGAAGAGGTCGTTCTGGATCCGCGTGAGGGTGGAGACGACGTCCTCGCGCAGCGACCCAGCCGCGACGGCGATCCCCAGGGCGGCGTTCGCCTCGTTGCTGTCCGCGTAGGCCTGCAGTCGCGGGTCGGTCTTGCTGGTGCGCGAGAAGTCGCCGAGGTGGGTGGTGCCGTCGTCGCCGGTCCGGGTGTAGATGCGCGTGAGGTTGACCATGACGGCATCGTCGCACGCGCGTCTGAGCCGGCCTCGGCCGGGAACCGACGCAGCCCTGCCGAGGAAGGGCACCCTAGGTGTTCAATGGGTGACGACACATCACTTTGAGTACTCGGCTGCTGGTGGTCGCACCGGTCAGCCACGTGGGGGCCCTCATGGCCAGAGCGCGCACGCATCCTTCGGTGACGACGGTGGAGGTCGTCGTGCCCGGGGCCGAGCTGCGGGTCACCGGTCGACTGGACGCCGGCAACGACCACCAGCTGCGCGAGGAGCTGCACCGGGCCATCGTCCTCGGTGAGGGTGAGCTGGTCCTCGACCTGGCGGAGGCCGAGATCCACGACTCGACCGCGCTCGCCCTCGTGGCCGGCGTGCACCACAGGGCGGCGCGCGAGGGACGCACGCTGGTCATCGTCGACCCGTCCGACCGCTTCGAGCGGGTGGTCGCCGCGATGCGTCTGGGCAAGGTCCTGCAGCGCCGCCGTCGTGCGACCTCCGCACCTGTGTCCACCGTCACCGTCGGCAGGCCTCCCGCCCAGGGCTGACCCGCCGGTAGTTTGCCGACATGGCTGACGAGCAGATGACCGAGCGCCCCAAGGACCGACCGTGGGTGATGCGGACCTATGCCGGTCACTCCTCGGCCGCCGCCAGCAACGCGCTCTACCGCACCAACCTCGCCAAGGGGCAGACCGGTCTGTCCGTCGCCTTCGACCTGCCCACCCAGACGGGGCACGACCCGGACCACGTGCTCGCGCGCGGCGAGGTCGGCAAGGTGGGCGTCCCGGTGAGCCACGTCGGCGACATGCGCGCGCTCTTCGACGGCATCCCGCTCGCGGAGATGAACACCTCCATGACCATCAACGCCACGGCAATGTGGCTGCTCGCGCTCTACGACGCCGTGGCGGAGGAGCAGGCCGAGGCCGCTGGAGCCGACCCCCTCGAGACCCGGCGGAGGCTGGCGGGCACCACGCAGAACGACATCGTCAAGGAGTACCTCAGCCGAGGCACCCACGTCTTCGGCCCGGGACCCTCGCTGCGGCTGATCACCGACATGATCGCCTTCACCGTCACCGAGATCCCGCGGTGGAACCCCATCAACATCTGCAGCTATCACCTGCAGGAGGCCGGCGCGACCCCCGTGCAGGAGCTCGCCTACTCCCTGTCGACGGCCACGGCCGTGCTCGACGCCGTCGTCGCCGCGGGTCAGGTGCCTCAGGAGAGCCTGGGCGACGTCGTCGGCCGCATCTCCTTCTTCGCCAACGCCGGCGTGCGCTTCGTCGAGGAGATGTGCAAGATGCGGGCGTTCGTCCAGCTGTGGGACGAGCTGACGCAGGAGCGCTACGGCGTGCAGGACCCCAAGCAGCGCCGCTTCCGCTACGGCGTGCAGGTCAACAGCCTGGGCCTGACGGAGGCGCAGCCGGAGAACAACGTGCAGCGCATCGTCCTCGAGATGCTCGCCGTCACCCTGTCCAAGGACGCCCGCGCCAGGGCCGTGCAGCTGCCGGCCTGGAACGAGGCCCTCGGTCTACCTCGGCCCTGGGACCAGCAGTGGTCCCTGCGCATCCAGCAGGTGCTGGCCTACGAGTCGGACCTGCTCGAGCACGAGGACATCTTTGCCGGCTCCACCGTGGTCGAGGCCAGGGTCGCCGAGCTGGTCGCCGGGGCCAAGGAGGAGATGGCTCGGATCGAGGCGATGGGTGGCGTCATCGAGGCGGTCGAGTCCGGCTACCTCAAGTCCGCGCTCGTCGCCTCGCACGCCGAGCGCCGGCGGCGCATCGAGGCCGGCGTCGACAAGGTCGTCGGCGTCAACTGCTTCCAGGGCACCGAGCCCAGCCCGCTCACGGCGGACCTCGACACGGCCATCCACGTGGCCGACCCGGACGTGGAGGAGCGAGCCGTCGAGGCGGTGCGCCGCTGGCGGGACGAGCGCGACGCTGACCCGGACCGACGTGCGGCGGCCCGGGACGCGCTGGAGCGGCTGCGGACCGACGCGGCCTCCACGACCAACCTGATGGCCGCGTCCATCCAGTGCGCCAGGGCGGGCGTGACCACGGGGGAGTGGACCGACGCGCTGCGGGAGGTCTTCGGCGAGTACCGCGCGCACACGGGCGTCTCCTCCGCGCCGGTGGCGGGCGGTCCTGACCGTATGTCGACCGCCGAGGACAGCGGGGTCACCGACTGGCGCGGTGAGCTGGCCGACGTCCGGGACGCGGTGCGGCGCACCGGCGACGAGCTCGGCACCCACCTGCGCTTCCTCGTGGGCAAGCCGGGGCTGGACGGGCACTCCAACGGCGCCGAGCAGGTGGCGGTGCGGGCGCGCGACGCGGGGTTCGAGGTCGTCTACCAGGGCATCCGGTTGACACCAGAGCAGATCGTGGCTGCCGCGGTGGCCGAGGACGTGCACGTCGTGGGCCTGTCCATCCTGTCCGGGTCGCACATGTCCCTGGTCCCCGAGGTGCTGACCGGTCTGCGCGAAGCCGGCGTGACGGACGTGCCCGTCGTGGTCGGTGGCATCATCCCGGATGCCGACGCCCGCCGGCTGCGGGAGCTGGGCGTGGCCGCGACCTTCACGCCCAGGGACTTCGGGCTCAACGACATCATGGTCCGAGTGGTTGACGTCATCCGTGAGGCACGAGGGCTCGCGCCGCGGCTAGAGTGAGGGCCCATGAGCGACCTGCAGTGCCCTGCAACGCTGCTCGTCGCCCGCGACGGCCATGCGGCGTACGCCCACCCGGGCCTCCTCACCGACGACGGCGGGTGGCTCACGGACGTGGGCGCCACCCAGATGGTCGTCCTGGCCGAGCGACTGGCCGCCGACCCGTCGGTGCGCATCTCCGCGGTCTACAGCAGCCCTCTCGCGCGCTCCGTCCAGAGCGGGCGACTCGTCTCCGACGCGCTCGGGGTGCCCCACGAGGTGGTCGGCGGGCTGGAGGAGCGCGCGGTCGGGGAGCTGGCCGGACAGCAGGTGGGCAACCCCGTCATGGCGCACGTCATGCACGCCTGGCTGACGGGCGACCTCAGCGCCACCGTCCCCGGGGCCGAGGACGGCCATCAGGTGGTGAGCCGCGCCCGACAGGCGCTGGAGTCCATCGCCGACGAGCACCGCGGGGAGTCCGTGCTCGTGCTGGCCCACCGGTGGATCATGGCCGCCGTCCTTCCCCGGCTGTGCCTCAACGTGCGGGACGATCTCGCGATCGACCACGTGGTGCCGCACGGCGTGCCGGCACGGGTGCGCATCGACGCCGATGGCTGGGTCCTCGACGAGTGGCCGGGCCTGGTGCGGGGATAGGGCTGGATTCCGGTCACCGCGCGGCCGCTGTCAGCCCCGGGACGCTGGCTCCAGCGCCGCCAGGACTTCGGCGTCGGCGTCCGGGTGCAACTTGCGGGCGAACGGTGCGCCGTAGAGGACGGCTTCTTGGACGATGTCCGGCGTGAGCCACTCGGGGCTGGAGCTCCCCTCGGTGAAGTGCGAGTGCGTCGTGGGCAGGTCGATGATGGCGACGGACCCGTCTGCGTGCAGCGCGGTGGCGATGTACAGCTCGTCCGGCACCTTGCACGAGGCGACGAACGCTCGCTCTTCGGGGTGCTCGTGATAGCGACTCCGGAGAACCTCGACGGCTTCGCGGGACAGAACCTTCCACTGGCTCGCCTTGTGCACCTCGCGCCGCTCGCCCCTGCGAGCGCGGCCGATCCACCAGCGATGATCGTTGCGTCGGGGCGACTCCCCGACGTGGAAACGCCCCCGTGCGAGCAGCGTGAGCCGCCAAGCAGCGGCGACGGCAACTCGCCGGACGACGGCGGGCAGAGCCGGGCCGTCGACGATGCGCCATGTGACGTCGACAGTGACTGGCTCGGGGTCGTCGCCGCACAGGAGAGCGCCGGGGTGTCGAGCAGCGGTCTCTTGCTCCCAGGCGGCAAGGTCGACCACGGGGTAGTCCTGACCGGAGATGATGACGTAGTAGTCGGCGTCGAAGGCCTGGGAGGCGCGGGCGTAGCACTCCAGCTCGGCGTCGACCAGGCTCCAGTCACCCCACCGGGTGTGGATGTCGCTGGCCAGCAGCAGTGCACCGGTCGCCTCGAGCGGAGTGGGATCGAACGTCGCCTCGGTCCCGAAGCGTACGAGGATTCCTGCCTCGGGAGACTGCTCCTGGATCCGGCGCACCAAACGGGCGACGGCGTCGGCACGGGTGTGGCAGAGGACGATGTAGCAGAATCGGGGCTCGGTCACACCGCCCGACTCTACCGGGCGGTGAGGGTTGTGGTGGCCGTTCCCGGGTGAGTGCGAGGTCAGAACAGGCGGGAGGCCGAGGTGTCGATGCCCTTGAGGTCGTCGTAGTCCAGGGTCACGCAGCGGATGCCCCGGTCGGTGGCCAGCGTCCGGGCCTGCGGCTTGATGAGCTGGGCGGCGAAGACGCCGGTGACGGGAGCGAGGGCGGGGTCGCGGTTGAGCAGCTCGAGGTAGCGCGTCAGCTGCTCGACGCCGTCGATCTCGCCGCGCCGCTTGATCTCGACCGCCACGTGGCCGCCGCCCTCGTCCTTGCACAGGATGTCGACCGGCCCGATGGCCGTCATGTACTCCCTGCGCACCAGCGAGTAGCCGTCACCGAGGGTGTGGATGTGCTCGGCCAGGAGCTTCTGCAGGTGCGCCTCGACGCCGTCCTTGACCAGGCCCGGGTCCACCCCCAGGTCGTGCGAGCTGTCGTGCAGGACCTCGTGGATCACGATGCGCAGGGCGTCGCCCGACTTGGCGTTGCGGACGACCCACACGGCCGTGGCGCCCTCGGCGGCCTCGGTCTCGTCGGGCTGGATCTCGGCCAGGGCGCACGGCGGGGTCATCCAGTTGAGCGGCTTGTAGCTGCCGCCGTCGGAGTGCACCAGGACCGAGCCGTCGCCCTTGATCATCAGCAGCCGGGTGGCCAGGGGCAGGTGGGCGGCGAGCCGGCCCTCGTAGTCGACGGCACAGCGGGAGATGACGAGTCGCACGACAGATCACCCTAGTCCGCGCGAGCGGTCCGGGCCGTATGCCGCCGGCCCGCCGCGTGCCCAACCACCGCGAGAGCGCCGGGCGACCGGCATACCCGCCAGTTGTTTTGTGACCAAGCCCGCAGTCCGACAGTCTTGCCACCAGCATCACCCCCCTCAAGACTTCCAGGCATGGAGCGATCGTTGGACACCATCGGAGTGGTCGGGCTCGGCACCATGGGTGCGGGCATCGTCGAGGTCTGTGCACGGCACGGCCTCAGCGTCGTCGCCGTCGACATGGACGACGCCGCCGTCGACCGTGGTCGTGGGCACGTCGAGCGGTCGACGGGCCGGGCCGTCGAGCGCGGCAAGATGCCAGCCGAGGAGCAGCAGGAGATCCTCGGACGGATCACCTTCGCGGCCGACCTCGAGGCGGTCGCCGACTGCGACCTGGTCGTCGAGGCGGTCCCCGAGATCCTCGCCATCAAGCGGGACCTGTTCGCGAGGCTGGACGGCATCGTCAAGGAGTCCTGCGTCCTCGCGACCAACACCTCGAGCCTGTCCGTGACCGAGATCTCCGTGGCGACCAGCCACCCCGAGCGCGTGCTCGGCCTGCACTTCTTCAACCCCGCTCCCGTGCAGAAGCTCGTCGAGATCATCTCCACCGTCGTCACCGACCCCGACATCGTCACGGCCGCCCGCGAGCTCGCCGAGCGCCTCGACAAGACCCCCGTGGTGGTCGGCGACAAGGCCGGGTTCATCGGCAACTACCTGCTCTTCGGCTACCTCAACCACGCCATGAGCATGTACGAGTCGCGCTACGCCACCCGCGAGGACCTCGACGCCGCCATGCAGCACGGCTGCGGCTACCCGATGGGCCCGCTGGCGCTGCTCGACCTGATCGGCCTGGACACGGCCTACCAGGTCCTCGACACGATGTACCGCGAGGGACGCGACAAGCTGCACGCCCCGAGCCCGATCCTCAAGCAGATGGTCACGGCCGGCCTGCTGGGCCGCAAGACCGGCCGCGGGTTCTACACCTACGAGGCGCCCGGCTCCGGCAAGATCGTCGCGGACGCGCTGACCCCCGTCGAGTCGCAGTCTCCCCGGCCCACCCGTGACGTCGCGACGGTCGGCGTCGTCGGCACCGGCACCATGGCCGCCGGCATCGTCGAGGTGTTCGCCAAGGCGGGCTACCCCGTCGTCGTGGTCGGCCGCACCGAGGACAAGGTCGCCGGGGTGTCCGCCGCCATCGCCAAGAGCATGGACCGGGCGATCGGCAAGGGGCGCGCGACGGAGGAGGCCAAGGCCGAGGCGCTCGGTAGCGTCACCGCCGCCACCGACGTCTCCGCGCTCGCCGACGTCGACCTCGTCGTCGAGGCCATCGCCGAGGACGTCGACGTCAAGACCGAGATGTTCCGCCGGCTCGACGAGGTCTGCAAGCAGGGGGCGATCCTCGCCACCACCACGAGCTCGCTGCCCGTCATCCAGGTCGCGGCGGCCACGAGCCGTCCCGGCGACGTCATCGGCATGCACTTCTTCAACCCCGCCCAGGTGATGAAGCTCGTCGAGGTCGTCACGACGGTCTCCACGGAGGGCGACGTCGAGGAGACCGTGCTGCAGCTGTGCCGCACGATCGGCAAGGTGCCGGTCCGCTGCGGCGACCGCGCCGGCTTCATCGTCAACGCGCTGCTCTTCCCCTACCTCAACGACGCCGTCAAGATGCTCGAGGCCCACTACGCGACGGCCGACGACATCGACACGGCGATGAAGAACGGCTGCGCCCTGCCCATGGGCCCGTTCGAGCTGCTGGACGTCGTGGGCCTGGACGTGTCCTACGCGATCCAGCGGCAGCTCTACCTCGAGTTCCGCGACCGCGGCTACGCCCCGGCGCCGCTGCTGGAGCACATGGTCACGGCGGGCTACCTCGGTCGCAAGACCAAGCGGGGCTTCCGCACCTACTGACCACGGCCCGTCTGCCGACGCGCCCTCCCTCTCGCTCCGGCGGAGGGAGGGCGCGACCTTTGCGACAATGGATGCATGCCCCGAGCCAACCGACGCAGCGAGCAGCACGTCCCGCT
>NZ_DCYC01000006.1:0-17906 GCF_002330965.1 Arsenicicoccus sp. UBA2120 | reverse complement strand
CACGCAGACGACTCCGGCTCCGACGACCCCGGCGCCCTCGGACATCCCGACGGGGGTCCTCGCCACGCCGGAGGCTCCGCGGTTCGCCGACCACTGCGTACCGGGCAACGGGATCGTGCACCTGCCGCGCACGACCGGGGTGAGCTACGAGTGGGACCGCCGCATCGGGCTGATCACCACCACGGTGGTCGTCGACGCAACCCCGGAGCCGGGCTACGCGTTCGCACCGGGCACGACCAGCCGGTGGACGCGCGACTATCCGGGCACCTGCGGGAGCGACTGACGTCTGCTGGCCCCGGGCCCGTGCGCTCACGGCGCCGTTGACGCCGACCACGTCTCGCGGCAGGCGCTCGTCATAAGACCGACCGAGGTGCCACTGCGGTCGCCCTCCGTCTCCGCGACAGTCCCCCGTCTCGGCGACCGTCCCCCGTCGGTCCGGCCATCCTCGGTCTGGTGCTGCAGCACCAGACGGGAGACGACCAAGCAGACGGGGGACGCAGCCCGAGACCCCGGACGGAGCCGCCCTGCCAGGAGGCGGCAGGGCCACGCCAGGGCGCACGAACGCCGTGCGTGCGGATCCACCTGAGCAGGTCAGCCGAAGAAGGCGGAGTCCCGGGTCGCGAGGAGGCGGTAGAGGCTCTCCTGGATCGTCTGCCGGATCTCGTCGGTGAGCGCGAACACCGTCATGGGGTCCTCCCCTGCCCCGGCCCCGAGCTCGTCGGTGCGCACCGGCTCGCCGAACTCGATGATCCACTTGCTGGGCAGCGGGACCAGCCCCATCATCCCCAGCCACGGGAAGGTCGGCGTGAGGGGGAAGTAGGGCATGCCCAGCAGCTTGGCCAGGCCCGAGGCGTTGCCCAGCATCGGGTAGGTCTCCTCCGCGCCCACGATGGAGCACGGCACGATCGGCACCCCGGCGCGCAGGGCAGCGGCGACGAATCCCCCACGCCCGAACCGCTGCAGCTTGTAGCGCTCGCTGAACGGCTTGCCGACCCCCTTGAAGCCCTCGGGCCAGACGCCGACCAGCTCCCCCGCCCTGAGCAGCCGCTCGGCGTCCTCGGCCGTGGCCAGGGTGGAGCCGGACTTGCGGGCCAGGTCCCCGACGACGGGCGTGGCGAAGACGAGGTCGGCACCGAGCATGCGCAGGTGCCGTCCCGCCGGGTGGTCGTCATACAGGGCCACCTGCGTCATGAGCGCGTCGAGCGCGATCGTCCCGGAGTGGTTGGCGACGACCAGGGCGCCGCCCTCGGCGGGGACGTGCTCGGCGCCGCGCACCTCGACGCGGAACCAGGAGCGGTAGAGGGGGCGCAGCAGGGGCAGGTAGGCGTGCAGCGTGAAGTCCTCGTCGAAGCCGAACTCGTCGACGTCGTAGTCGGCGGTCAGGCGGCGGCGCACGAAGGCCAGCAGCTCGGCGATCTGCCGTTCGGCCTCGTCCGGCGGGATCTTGGCCAGAGCGGCGGCGCTGCGCAGCACCTGCACGACGGCGTCGACCACGGCGTCCACGTCGATCGGGGGCACGGCTCGTGTCGGGTCGGCCGGCTGTCCGGGGCGAGGGTCGTCGGTCACGAGCGGGCTCCGGGGGTCGAGGACGGGTCGGGGAGCCACCCCATGGCGGCCAGGACGACCTGGGCGCGGCCCAGCCCCGTGCGGGCGAGGTCGACGCCCGGCACGGTCAGCCCGGCGGTCTCGGCGAACGACCCGAACGCCTCGCGGCTCGTCCGGCTCGGCTCGAAGCCGAGACGCTCCCTCATGCGGGTGGTGTCGACGACGCGGCCGTACGCCAGCTGGCGGAACTGCCCCTCCGGGAAGGTCGCCATCCGGGACCAGCCGTAACCGCGCCGCAGCAGGCCCTCGGTCTGCAGGGGCGCCTGCACGACGGGCCGGTGCATCATCCGTGCGCACTGGAGCACGGTGAGCACCCCGTCGCCGGCGACGTTGGTGACGCCGGTGACGCGGTCGGCGTCAGCGGTGGAGGCCAGCACGGTCGCCCGGACGCAGTCGTCCTCGTGGACGAACTGCAGGCGCCCGTCGAAGCCCGCGGGGACCGGCACGACCGGGAGGCTGAAGTAGTCGGTGAGGGCCGTGGCGATGCTCGGCCCGATGACGTTGGCGAAGCGCAGGACGGACACCTCGACGTCGGGGCGGCGCCGGGCGAACCCCGCGACGTAGGACTCCACCTCGGACGAGTCGCGCCCGAAGCCGTTGGCCGTGCGCACCCCCAGCGCCGCCGACTCGGTGAACACCGCGGGGTCGTGCGGGGAGGCGCCATACACCGCCGCTGCGGACTTGACCACGAGCCGCCGCAGCGAGGTGGCCTTCTGGCACGCCGCGAGCAGCTGCATCGTGCCGATGACGTTGATCTCCTTCTGCGACGCCCGGCCTCCGGCGGCCGTGGGGGTCGCGAGGACGCCCATGTGGACGACGGTGTCCACTGAGTACTGCTCCACGAGCCGGGTGATGACCGGGTTGCGCAGGTCCACGCGCACGAAGTCGACCCCGATCAGCGGACGTCTCGGTGGCACCACGTCGATGCCGATGACGCGGCCCACGTCCTCGCGGGCGGCGAGCGCCGTCGCGGCGAGCCCGCCCAGCAGCCGGGAGACACCCGTGACGAGCACGACGTCGGGCACGTGGACCTCCTGGGTGACGTTCGGTGACGCTGGGCTGGCGGCGGGCTGGCGGCGCGGCTGGTGGCCAGGCTGCTCGCGTGGCTGCTGGGGGGAACCTGTCCCGAGCCTAGGCCAGGGGTGACGCCGACGGCACCCGGGCATGACCAGAGCCCCCCGACCGTGGTCGAGGGGCTCTGCTGGTCACTTCTTGTTGCGGCGCTGGTGACGCGTCTTGCGAAGCAGCTTGCGGTGCTTCTTCTTGGCCATGCGCTTGCGGCGCTTCTTGATCACGGAACCCATAGCGTGTCCTTCGTCGAGCTGATCTGCAGTGTCGGTCGTGAGCCTCGTGCCGGTGCACGACGTTGTCACGTGCGCGTGGCGCGCTCACCGCCGACGAGGGAATCCGCCCCAGCCTAGCGCCCCGGGCTCTCCTCACCCAATCGACCGAGGCCGTATGCCGTCCGCGCCGGCCTCACGCGGTCTCGGTGTAGGCGCGCGCGAGGTACTCCTCGACGACGTGCTCGGGGACGCGGAAGGACCGTCCGACCCGGACGGCGGGCAGCTCTCCGCTGTGGACGAGGCGGTAGACGGTCATCTTGCTCACGCGCATGCGGGCCGCGACCTCGGCGACCGTGCAGAAGCGGACACCGTCGAAAGGACGTTGGGACGACATAGGGGATGGCTCACTCTCCGGGCACGAGGTGTCGTCGGCTTCCCCGTCGAGTCTTCACACGCGTGCTGGTTGGCACTCTAGAGCTCCGGTCACGCCGCGTGAGCAATCCGCGATGAGATTCACCCATGCTGTCCAGTCGACACGCCGCCGACCCCATGATCGGCGCCCATCTTGTGACGGCTAGTCGAACCAGACGTCGAGCCCGTGCAGCGGGAACGCCGCCTCGCGGGTGGCCATGACGGCGCGGTCCACGGGGTCCTCGGGGTCGTAGCCCGACTCCCAGCCCCGCCACCAGACGATGCCACCCTCGGCCACGCCGTCGCTCATGGACTCGGGCCCGGGCCGGCCGTGGCGCTCCAGCACGTGGTCGCGCCAGGCTTGCGGGATCGGGGTGTCCAGCCGGATCGGGTGGTGCGTGGCGATGGCCGTGAGGTGCGTCCAGGCGCGGGGCACCACGTCGACGACCTCGTAGCCTCCCCCGCCGAGGGCGACCCAGCGGCCGCCGCTCACCTCGTGGGCGAGCCGGTGCAGGCCCTCGAAGGCCTGCCGCTGGGCGTCCACCGAGATCGCGAGGTGCGCGAGCGGGTCCTGGTAGTGCGAGTCGCACCCCTGCTGGGTGATCAGGACGTCGGGGGCGAAGGCCCGCACGAGGGGGTTGACGGTGGCGTTGATCGCCCGCAGCCAGGCCGCGTCGCCGGTGCCCGGCGGCAGGGCCACGTTGATCGCGGTGCCGTCGGCCGAGGGGCCGCCGAGGTCGCGAGGGAAGCCGGTGCCGGGGAAGAGCACCCGGCCCGTCTCGTGCACGGACAGGGTCATGACGCGCGGATCGTCCCAGAAGCAGCGCTCGACGCCGTCGCCGTGGTGGACGTCGATGTCGACATAGGCCACCCGCTCGGCGCCGTGCTCGAGGAGCCAGTGGATGGCGACGGCCGCGTCGTTGTAGATGCAGAAGCCGGCGGCCCTGTCGGGCATCGCGTGGTGCATGCCGCCGCAGAAGTTGACGCCGTGCAGCGCCCGCCCCTCCCACACGTCTCGGGCGACGGCGAGGGTGCCGCCGGCGATGCGGGCGCTGGCCTCGTGCATGCCGAGGAAGGCAGGGTCGTCCTCGGTGCCGATCCCGAAAGCCTGGTCGGCCTGGGCGGGGTCCTCGCCCGCCGCACGGACGGCCGCGATGTAGTCCCGGTCGTGGACCCAGGCGAGCTCGTCGTCGGTGGCGACCGGGGGGGACACGAGCTCGACGTCATCGTGGTCGAACAGCCCCAGCTCGCGGCACAGTCGCGCGGTCAGGTCCAGACGGACGGGACTCATGGGGTGGCTCGGCCCGAAGTCGTAGCGCGTGAAGACCTCGTCCCAGACCACTCTCGTCGGCATCGACATGGAGCCGACCGTACCCGTGCGGGACCGGCCCGGCACGACGAGGCTCGCTAGCCGGTCAGACGCTGGTGCTGGCCACCGAGCCCGGGTCGTCCGCGAGGGGCAGGATCATCATCATCTCGTCGTCGTCGTCCTCGGTCGGCTGGTGACCGCGGGCCACCATGGGACGACGGGTGTCGGTGACCCGGAAGCCGTAGGAGCTGGCGAACGCCACGGCCGGACCGTTGTCGGTGCCCACCCAGTAGGACAGGTGGCGGCAGTCCATCGACCGGGCGATGCCGGAGGCGGCGCGGACCAGCTCGACGGCGACGCGGCGACCGCGCAGCTCGGGCCGGACCCAGATGCCGAACAGCTCGGCCATGGCGTCGTCGCTGCCGTCGCGGGGCGCCTGCGCCCGCACGCTGGCGACGCCGACCGGACCGTCCGCCGCCTCGGCCACGAGGCGGGTCGCCCGGGCCATGCGCTCGTGCCACAGGTCGTCGGAGAAGTCGCGCTCCTCCTCGTAGGTGGCCGCGAAGGCGTCCGGGGACTCCTTGAGCGCCGCCAGCCGGATGGTCCGGTAGAGCTCCCAGTCATCATCGGTCAGCACGCGCACGGTCAGCTCGGTCATGTCCCGCATCCTTTCATGGTGTCCGTGGCCGCTGCTACACCGGTCTGCGACCGATCCAGCGGGGCGCTGCGGCCTCGATCCGCAGGCGTGGCCGGAGATTTCAGTTGGGTCGAAGGGCCGATGGGGTCGAGGGGCCGGTGGTGTCGAGGGGCCGGTGGTGCCGAGCGTTCAGTGACCGCGGCCCAGCTCGGCCGAGCGCTCGGTCGCGGCCCGCACCGCCGCCACGACGGCGGCCCGGGTGGCCCGCTCGTCGAGGACGGCCAGGCCCGCGGTCGTCGTGCCCCCCGGCGAGCTCACCCGCTCGCGCAGGATCGTCGCCGAGTCGTCCCCCTCCGCCAGCATCGTGGCAGCACCGAGCAGGGTCTGCACAGCCAGGGTCGAGGCGACGTCGCGGGGCAGGCCCATCAGGACACCGCCCTCGGTCATGGCCTCGGCGAGGTAGAAGACGTAGGCGGGCCCCGAGCCGCTCACCCCGGTGACGGCGTCCAGGTGCTTCTCGGGCAGGGACAGCACGGCCCCCGACGGCTCGAGCACGGCACGCGCCAGGGCGAGGGCCTCGTCGCCGCAGCGGCTCCCGGGGCTGACCACGGCCATGCCCTGCCCCACCAGGGCCGGGGTGTTGGGCATGACCCGCGCCACGGCGATCGAGTCGGGCAGGTGCTCCTCGATGGCGGCGGAGGTGACGCCGGCGGCGACGCTGACCACGACGCCGCCCTCGCCGAGCCCGCCGGCCATCGCGTCGAGCAGGGCCGGGACGTCGGCCGGCTTGACGGCGACCACGTGCACGTCGGCCGCGCCGGCGGCCTCGGCCACGTCGGAGGTCGTGCGCACGGCATACGACCCGGCGAGCTCGGAGAGTCGCTCGCTGCTGGTGTCGACGGCGAGGACCTGGTCGGCCGGGTGCCCGCCGCGGACCAGGGCGGCGAGGATCGCCGACCCCATGGCGCCGACGCCGTAGAACGCGATCGTGCGGGACGCGAGGTCAGTCATCGGAACTCCCTGTCGAGGTTGCGAGGTCGGGTGCGCTCGCCAGTATGCCGAAGCCCACCGACAACCCCCACCCCGCGCCATTGGTCACCACTGGTGGATTTGATCGTTCGAACCATGCCTCGAGACGTCATTGGTGACCAATGGCGGCGCGGCGCGCGGGACGCGGGGCGCGGCGCGCGGCACAGGGGCGCGCGGCGCGCGGCACGGGGACGCGGGGCGCGGGGCGCGGAGACCCGGGGCGCGGGGAGGCCAGCGGCGGCGGGGTCAGCGGCGCGAGAGCAGCGAGCGCACGAAGAACGTGACGTTGGTGGGGCGCTCGGCGACGCGGCGCACGAGGTAGGAGTACCAGGCGGGGCCGTAGGCGACGTAGACGCGCATGCGGTCGCCGCGGTCGGCGATGGCGGTCTGCTCGAGGGGGCGGATGCCGAGGTACATCTGGTACTCGAAGTGCTCAGGCCCCTTGTCGTAGGACCGGGCGAGGGCGGCCGCGATCGAGGTCATGCGCGGGTCATGGGTGGCGACCATGGGATATCCGGCGCCCTCCATCAGGATCCGCAGGCACCGGACGTAGGACCGGTCGACGTCCTCCACCGCGTCGAAGGAGCGGCGCTCGTCGAGCTTGTAGGCGCCCTTGACCAGCCGGACCCGGACCCCTTCGGCAGCGAGGTCGCGGCAGTCCTGCTCGGTGCGCCGCAGGGCCGCCTGCAGGGCGATCCCCACGCCGGGGAAGTCCTGCCGCAGCTCGCGGAGCAGCTCCAGGGTCGGCTCGACCGTCTCGAAGCCCTCCATGTCGAGGGTCACGTCCAGGCCGGCGTTGTGCGCGGCCCGGCACACGCGCCGCAGCTGGGCGAGGGCGAGGGACCGGCCGGTGGCCTGGTCCAGGCGACCGAACGCGGCGGGACGGACGCTGAGCTCGAGGCGGTGGTCACCGACGAGCCCCCGGGAGACGGCCTCGGCGACGAGCCGTTCGTACTCGTCCACGGTGGCGTCGCTGCGGGCGCGCGAGTCGGCGTCCGGCCCGAGGTAGGACACGGTCACCGCGCGGCCGGTCTCCATGAGGTCGCGGGCCGCGCCGAGCGCCGACTGCGTGCTGTCCCCGGCGATGAAGCGGGCCAGGATGTCGCGCGTGCCCGGCGACTCCTCGATCACCGACTGCACGCGTCCGATGCGGGCGAGCCGCAGGGAGGAGGCGCGCAGGGCGTCACCGAGCTCCAGGATCATGGTGGCGCCTTCCGCGCAGGGATCAGGTGGTGAGCCCCAGGCTAGACCGTCCTCGGTGGTCAGGGCGTCCGGCGGCGCAGGGTCGCGGCCCCCAGCGCGATCGCCGCCACCACGAACCCCGCCATCACGGCGACGTCGCGCCACACGTCGGCGGCGGCGTCGGCCTGCGTGGCCACCGCCGTCATCGCGTCCACGGCATAGCTGAGGGGCAGCACGTCGCTGAGGCCGCTCAGCACGCCCGGCATGGCGTCGCGCGGCGTGAGCAGCCCGCACAGCAGGAACTGCGGCAGCACGAACGCCGGCATGAACTGCACGGCCTGGAACTCCGTGGTCGCGAACGCGCTCACGAACAGCCCGAAGGTGCACCCGAGGACCGCGTCGACGACGGCGACCAGCACCAGCAGCCCGAGCGAGCCGCGGACGTCCAGGCCGCACACCCACACCGCCCAGGCCGTGGCGACCAGCGCCTGCAGCAGCGCGAACACCCCGAACGCCAGGGCGTAGCCGCCCAGCAGGTCGCCCTTGCCGAGGGGCGTGGTGAAGAGGCGCTCGAGCGTGCCCGACGAGCGCTCCCGCAGGGTCGTGACGCTCGTGACGATGAACATCACCACGAAGGGGAATACGCCGAGCAGGGCAGGACCGACCCGGTCGAAGACGGGCGTCCCGTCATACACCCAGGCCAGGAGGCCGAGCAGGACGCAGGGCACCACGAGCAGGAGGGCGACGGTGCGCCGGTCGGAGCGGATCTGGGCCAGGATCCGCCCGGCCGTGACGAGCATGAGTCGGGGGTTCATCGGGAGCCTCCATCCGCTGGGCCGTCTGCGTCCGAACGGTCGATGAGGGTGAGGAAGGCCTGCTCGGCATCGTCGGCGCCGGTGGCGGCGAGCAGCTCGGGATAGGTCGAGTCGGCGAGGACGCGCCCCTCCCGGACCAGGACGAGCCGGTCGCAGCGCGCCGCCTCGTCCATGACGTGGCTGGAGACGAGCAGCGTCGTCCCGTCGTCGGCCAGGCGGTGGAACAGGTCCCACAGGCTGCGGCGCAGCACCGGGTCCAGCCCGACGGTCGGCTCGTCCAGGACGAGCAGGCGCGGCGACCCCACGAGCGAGCAGGCCAGGGACGCCCGGCTGCGCTGCCCACCGGACAGGGCCCGCGTGAGGTCGTCCGCGTGGCTGGTCAGGTCGACGAGCTCGAGGACGCGCGACACCTCGGCCTGGACGTCGCGGACCCCGAGCAGGCGGGCGAAGTAGGTGACGTTGGCGGTCACCGAGAGGTCGTCGTAGACGCTCGGGCTCTGCGTCGTGTAGCCGACCTCGCGCCGCAGGTCGGCGGACCCGGCCGGGCGGCCCAGCACCAGGACCTCACCGCCGTGGGTGACCTGCACCCCGACGACGGCACGCAGGAGGGTGGACTTGCCGCCGCCGGAGGGGCCTAGCAGACCGACCACCTGGCCGACCGGCACCTGGAGGTCGAGGCCGTGGAGGACCTCGCGAGCGCCGCGTCTGACCACGAGGGAACGCACGTCGATCGCCGCCGCTGCGGGCGCGGGCACGCGTGCCGGGTCGAGGTCGACCGCACCCGCCTCGTGCCGTCCGCGCTGTCTTTTCATCATGTGATGAAATCTAGACCTGTGCCAGCCTCCCCACAACCCCCGCCCTGGGGGCATGAGGGTGGGTCGGGTCAGAGATCGAGATAGCGCTGTATGACGGGACCGACCGCCGCCACGAGCTCGTCGGGCTCGGCGTCGGCGACACCGGGCAGCCCTGCCACGTAGCGCGCGAACGCCAGCCCGATCATCTGGGTCGCCACCAGCGCGGCCCGGCGCTCCAGGTCCTGCGGGCCGACGCGCGCCGCCACCCGGCCGAAGACCTCGTGCAGGAGGAACTGCCTGAGCAGGGTCATCGGGTCGTCGTGGGTCGCCGCCGACCGCAGCAGCGCCGCGATGCGTTCGCGCCCCTCGGGGTTGTCCCACACGTGGAGGAAGCCGCGCACCAGGGACTCCCCGAGCCGGTCGTCCGGCACATCGAGGATGCGGTCGACCACGACGCGCGGGTCGAAGGGCACCTCCATGGCCGCCGCGAACACCGCGGTCTTGCCGTCGAAGTAGTGGTGCACCAGGGCGGGGTCGACGCCGGCCGCGCGCGCCACGCCCCGCAGGGAGGTGCCGTCGTAGCCCTTGGCGGCGAGCTCGGCCCGGGCCGCCTCGACGATCTGTGCCCGGGCGTCCTCCCCCGCGGGTCGCCGTCCGCGTGGGCTCATGCGCCGCCGTCGGGCTCGGGCTGGGCAAGGTGGCGGCGCGCGAAGGCCAGGGACTCGGCCAAGTCCTCGCGGCGCTGGTGGGCGCTGACCTTGCGGGTGCTGACCTCCACCACGACGGATCCCGCGAACCCCGTGGAGGCCAGGTGCTGCAGCAGCTCCTTGGCCGGCTGCGAGCCGCGCCCCGGCACGAGGTGCTCGTCGAGCGCGGAGCCCAGACCGTCGGTCAGGTGCACGTGGTGCAGCCGGTCGCCGAGCGCCTGCGCCATCTCGAGCGAGTCCTCCAGGGCCGTCGCGGCGTGCGACAGGTCCAGCGTCACGTTGTCGTAGGGCTGCTCTACGGGGTCCCAGTGCGGCAGGTAGGCCTGCACCAGACGCTCGCCGGCGCGCCAGGGATACATGTTCTCGACGGCGATGGTGATGCCCGACTCGTGCTCGCGGGTCGCGACGCCGTCGACGAACTCGCGGGCGTAGACGCGCTGCCAGCGGAACGGCGGGTGCACCACGACGGTGTCGCAGCCGACAGCCCGGGCCAGGTCGAGGGACATGTCGATCTTGGGCCAGGGGGCCGAGTGCATGACCCGCTGCGTGAGCAGCAGCGTGGGGGCGTGGATCGACACCACCGGCAGCTGGTGCTGCTGCACGAGGTCGTTGATCGCGGCGGCGTCCTGCGACACCGGGTCGGTGTAGACCATCACCTCGACGGCGTCGTAGCCCAGGTCGGAGGCGATCCGGAAGGCGTCGCGGACACGCTCGGGATAGACCGACGAGGTCGAGAGGGCGACGAGGGGGGACGGCACGGAGGGCCCTGCTGGCTGGTGTGCGGTCACGTCGTCGAGCCTAGCCTCGCGGGGACTACTCCATGCGCATGAGGTCCAGCTCGTTGAGGATCACGCCCTCGCGCAGCGCCCACGGGCAGATCTCGAGACGGTCGACGCCGAGCAGGTCCATCGACGCCTCGGCCACCATCGCGCCGGCGAGCAGCTGGTGGGAGCGGCCCGCGGAGACGCCCTGCAGCGCCGCGCGGTGGGCGGCCGGCATACCGGCCAGGCGCGGGACCAGGTCGGCGAGGGCGGCGCGCTCGAGGTGCCGCTTGGCGTGCAGGCCGTCGCTGGCCGGGGCCGCGCCCAGGACCCGGGCGAGGGTGCGCATCGTCTTGGAGGTGCCCACGGCGAGGTCGGGCTCGCCGGCCTTGGTCAGCTCGCGCATCCCGCGGGCGATGGTGGCGCGGATCTGCTTGCGGGCCTCGCGGACCTGCTCGGTCGACGGCGGGTCGCCCTGCAGCATCGTGCGGGTCACGCGGCCCGCCCCCAGCTCGAAGGACATGGCCACGTCCGGGTCCTCGTCGATGCCCGAGGCGATCTCCAGCGATCCGCCGCCGATGTCGACCATCAGCAGCTTGCCGCTGGACCAGCCGAACCACCGACGCACCGCGAGGAAGGTCAGCCGCGCCTCCTCCTCGCCGGTGAGGATCTGCAGGTCGCCGCCGGTGCTCTCGCGCACCATCGACAGGACGCCGTCGCCGTTGCCCGCCTCGCGGATCGCGCTGGTCACGAAGCCCATCACGCGCTCGACGCCCTGGTCCTCGGCGATGCGCAGGCACTCCCCCGCGAATCGCTCCAGCGAGCGCACGCCCTGCTCGTCGATGTGCCCCTGGTCGTCGGTGTGCTCCGAGAGCCGCAGCTCCATCTTGTGGCTCACGGTCGGGAGCGGCCGGGCTCCCCAGTGGGCGTCGACGACGAGCATGTGGACCGTGTTGGAACCGATGTCGATGACTCCGAGGCGCATGGGGGCGAGCCTAGTGGGAGCCGGCGGCACTAGGCTTGAGGGATGCCCGAAGTCCCCCTCGACATCCCCCGCGTCTGGATCGAGTTCACCGATCCGGCCGACGCGGAGCAGCGCTTCCGGTGCGACCTGACCTGGCTGACCTCGCGGTGGACCTGCATCTACGGCAACGGCTGCGCCGGGGTGTATGCCGAGCGCCCCGACGACGGCTGCTGCACGCTGGGCGCCCACTTCACCGACGCCGACGACGTCGCCCGGGTGCGGCGCGTCGCCCGGCGGATGCCGCCCGAGCGCTGGCAGCACCGGTCGACCGGCCTGTCCACGACGCCACGTGGCACCCGCAAGGGCGAGGAGCCCCTCGAGGGCTGGCTCGAGCGGGAGGACGGCGAGCTCAAGACGCGTGTGGTGGACGGCGCCTGCGTCTTCCTCAACCGCCCGGGATTCCCTGGGGGACACGGCTGCTCGCTGCACCAGTGGGCCGTCGAGCACGGCGAGGCGCCGCACACGGTCAAGCCCGACGTGTGCTGGCAGCTGCCGACCCGCCGGTCCTACCGCACCGTCGAGATGCCTGACGAGACCAGCTATCTCGAGATCTCCATCGGCGAGTTCGACCGGCGCGGCTGGGGCCCCGGCGGTCACGACCTCGACTGGTACTGCTCCGGCAACCCCGAGGCGCACGTCGGGCGCGAGCCCGTCTACCGCTCCAACGAGGGCGAGCTGCGAGAGCTGATGGGCGATCTCGCGTACGACGAGCTGGTGATCCGGTGCGAGGCGCACCTCGCCGCCGTCAAGGCGGCCCGCGCCACCGGGGCCCGCAAGCTGCTGCCGCTGCTCGTGCACCCGGCCACCCTGGAGGCCCAGGGCGAGGGCGCGGTCACCAAGAAGCGTCGGTGAGCGGCTTTGCCCGACAACGACATCCGCGACGGGTGGGTCGAACCGTCCGCGGATCGGCTTGCGGCTGAGGCGATCCCGTCCCCCAACATCTGGAACGACCCGGACGCCTACGAGATCGAGAACGCCGGCGTGGACCCGGACGGCGCCATCGAGGCGGCGATGCGGTCCGTCCTGGGCGAGGCTGGCCGGACGGGCTGGGCGGGCTGCGACGTCCTCGACGTGGGGTGCGGATCCGGCTATCACCTGCCAGGTCTCGCGGCGACCGCGGACACCGTGGTGGGTGTGGAGCCGCACGGGCCGCTCGTCATACGAGCCCGAGAACGGTTGTCCCACCTGGGGATCCGCAACGCGTCCGTGGTGGAGGCAGGCGCCCAGGCGCTCCCCCTGGCGGACGGCTCGATCGACGTGGCGCAGGCGCGCTGGGCCTACTTCTTCGGCGCCGGGTGCGAGCCCGGCCTCGCCGAGCTCGAGCGCGTGATCCGGCCCGGGGGAACGGCTTTCGTGATCGACAACGACGCGACGCGGTCGACCTTCGGCGCGTGGTTCCGGCGCGCGTGGCCGACCTACGACCCGCTCGCGGTCGAGCGCTTCTGGCGGCGGCAGGGCTGGACGGCCGAGCGCGTCGACATGCGGTGGTCGCACCGGTCGCGCGACGACCTGGAGCGCGTGGTGCGGCTGGAGTTCACGCCGCAGATGTCGGACTGGATCCTGGCCCGGCACGGCGGGACCGAGGTCGACTACGCGGTCAACGTCTGGTGGCGCCGCTTCTAGCGACCCGCGCTGCGAGGGCCTGAGGGGGTGTGTCGGTGCCCGCGTCTAGGTTGGGACCATGGCCAGACCCGCGACCAAGACCACCAAGGCGACCTACCGCTGCTCCGAGTGCGGCTGGACGACGCCCAAGTGGGTGGGCCGGTGCGGCGAGTGCCAGGCCTGGGGGTCCGTGAGCGAGATCGGCGCCGTCTCCATCCGCACGGCCGCCGCGACCCACGTGGAGCGGCCGGCGGTGCCCATCGGCCAGGTCGACGCGCGACGCGCCGAGGCCCGCTCGACCGGGGTCGGCGAGTTCGACCGGGTGCTGGGCGGCGGACTCGTGGCGGGCGCCGTGGTGCTCGTGGCGGGCGAGCCGGGCATCGGCAAGTCCACCCTGCTGCTCGACGTGGCGGCGCAGGTCGCGCAGGCCGGCGGCACCGTGCTCTACGTCAGCGGCGAGGAGTCCGCGGCCCAGGTGCGCGTGCGCGCCGAGCGGATCGGCGCCATCGCCGACCGCCTCTACCTGGCGTCCGAGACCGACCTGTCGACGCTGCTCGGCCAGGTCGAGGCGGTCAAGCCCGACCTGCTCGTGGTCGACTCGGTGCAGACGATCAGCTCGGTCGAGGTCGACGGCTCGGCGGGCAACGTGTCTCAGGTCCGCGAGGTCGCCGCCAGCGTCATCGCGGCCGCCAAGCGCCGGCACATGGCCACCCTGCTCGTCGGGCACGTCACCAAGGACGGGTCCATCGCCGGGCCCCGCGTGCTGGAGCACCTGGTCGACGTGGTGGTGCAGTTCGAGGGCGAGCGCCACAGCCGGCTGCGGCTCGTCCGCGCCGTCAAGAACCGCTACGGACCGACGGACGAGGTCGGCTGCTTCGACCTGTCCGACGTGGGCATCGTCGGCCTGGCCGACCCCAGCGGGCTCTTCCTCTCCAGCCGCGACAGCGAGGTCCCCGGCACCTGCGTCACCGTCACCCTCGAGGGCCGGCGACCGCTGGTCAGCGAGGTGCAGGCGCTGATGGACCAGACCACCGCGACCAACCCGAGGCGCACGACCAGCGGCGTCGACCACAACCGCACAGCGATGACCCTGGCCGTCCTGCACAAGCACGCCGCCCAGCCCGTCGACAAGCACGACGCCTACATCGCCACCGTCGGCGGCGCCCGCCTCACCGAGCCCGCCGCCGACCTGGCCGTGGCGATCGCCATCGCGTCCTCCCTCCTCGAGAAGCCCGTCCCCTCCGGCACGGTCGCCTTCGGCGAGGTGGGCCTGGCCGGCGAGGTGCGCCAGTGCACCGGCCTGCAGCGCCGCCTGATGGAGGCAGCGCGACTGGGCTTCCGGCGCGCCATCGTGCCGGCGGGCACCCGCGCCCAGGGCCAGCTGCCCGACGGGATCCAGGTGCTCGAGGTCACCCACGTGGGGCGGGCGGTGGGGATCGCGCTCGACCTGTGACGAGGACGACCCCACCTGACGGACGGATACCCCGCGTGTTCGCCCGTCGACGCCGCTTGCGCCGTTAGGATGATGCGGGAGCAGTGCAGGCGATCCCCGCCGCACGCTGCGTCGAGCGCGGGCACCGACCGGGCTCGGGCGCAGGCTCTGACGACGAGGAGTGATCGTGGACGGCCGCCCGGACGACGACCTGATGCTGACCGCCCTCGCTGCCGTGGCCCCCGGCACCGACCTGCGCGACGGGCTCGAGCGCATCCTCCGCGGCCGCACCGGCGCCCTGATCGTGCTGGGCAACGACAAGCTCGTCGACCAGATCGCGACCGGCGGCTTCCCCATCGACATCGAGTTCTCCGCGACCCGCCTGCGCGAGCTGGCCAAGATGGACGGCGCCATCGTCGTCAACAAGGACCTGAGCCGCATCGTCAAGGCCGCCACCCAGCTGCTGCCCGACGCCTCGATCGAGACCAGCGAGTCCGGCACGCGGCACCGCACCGCCGAGCGCGTGGCCAAGCAGACCGGCTACCCCGTCATCTCGGTGAGCCAGTCGATGCAGATCATCGCGCTCTACGTCGGCGGGCAGCGCCGCGTCATCGAGAACTCCTCCGCGATCCTGTCGCACGCCAACCAGGCCCTCGCCACGCTGGGCCGCTACAAGGCCCGGCTCGACGAGGTCACCGGCACCCTCTCCGCCCTGGAGATCGAGGACCTGGTCACGGTCCGCGACGTCATGGCGGTCCTGCAGCGCCTCGAGATGGTCCGGCGCATCAGCGAGGAGATCGAGGACTACGTCGTCGAGCTCGGCACCGACGGCCGGCTGCTGTCCCTGCAGCTCGAGGAGCTCACCCAGGGCGTCGGCAACGACCGCGAGCTCGTCATCCGCGACTACCTGCACGAGGCCGCGGTCGCCGCCGACCACCCCGTGCAGAACGGTCTGGCCGAGCTCGCCGCCCTCACGACGCCCGAGCTCATCGACCTGCAGATCGTGTCCCGCGCCCTGGGCTTCTCCGCCTCGGCCGACGTGCTCGACCAGGCGGTCAGCCCGATCGGCTTCCGCCTGCTGTCCAAGATCCCGCGCCTGCCGGCCACGATCGTCGACCGTCTCGTCGACCACTTCGGCTCGCTGCAGCGGCTGCTCGCGGCCAGCCTCGAGGACCTCATGGACGTCGACGGCGTCGGCGAGTCCCGCGCCCGCGCGGTCCGCGAGGGCCTGTCCCGCCTGGCCGAGTCCAGCATCCTCGAGCGCTACGTCTGACCCTGACGGCGGCCCGCAACGACCGCGGGCCCGTCATACGACCTCATGAGCGACGACCACGGCGACCTCGGCGACCTGCACGAGCCGATCCTCGGCTGGTATGCCGACCATGCCCGCGACCTGCCGTGGCGCCACGACGACTGCTCCGCGTGGGGCGTGCTCGTCTCCGAGGTGATGCTGCAGCAGACCCCCGTGGCCCGCGTGCTGCCCGTCTGGCTGGAGTGGATGGAGCGGTGGCCCACGCCCCGCGACCTCGCGCTCGCCCCCGCCGGTGACGCGGTCAGGGCATGGGGGCGGCTGGGCTACCCGCGTCGGGCGCTGCGCCTGCGCCAGTGCGCCGTCGCCATCGTCGAGCAGCACGGGGGCGAGGTGCCCGCGACCGAGGTCGAGCTGCTCACGCTGGCCGGCGTGGGGACCTACACGGCGGCGGCCGTCGCGTGCTTCGCGCACGGGGAGCGCACCGTCGTCGTCGACACCAACGTCCGTCGCGTGGAGGCCCGGGCCGTCACCGGCGCGGCCCTGCCCGCCGCCGCGCTCACCCGCGCCGAGACGGCTCTGGCCGCGACGCTCGTCCCGGCCGACCCCGAGGTCGCCCGCGTCTGGAACGTCGCCGTCATGGAGCTCGGCGCCCTCGTCTGCACCGCTCGCAGCCCCCGCTGCCCCGACTGCCCGGTGGCGCACCTGTGCGCGTGGCGTCTCGCCGGCTCGCCGGTCTATGACGGACCGCCGCGCAAGGGCCAGGCCTGGGAGGGCACCGACCGGCAGGTGCGCGGCGCGATGCTGGCGGTGCTGCGCGCCGCCGACGGCCCCGTGGGTCTCGCAGACCTGGCGACGGCCTGCCCCGACGACGAGGTCCGGCGCATGCGCTGCCTCGACGGGCTCGTGACGGACGGCCTCGTCGAGCCGCTCGGACGCGGCCGGTTCACGCTCCCGCGCTGATCCGCGCGCCGGATCCTCGGCGCAGACCTCCCCGCGACGGCCGTCGTGGGGAGAGGATGGCCGTATGCCGATCCCCATCGCGCCCCGCAAGATCGACGTCCCGTCCGTGCGGCGGGCCCTGCACCGAGGCATCGCCGCCAGGGCTCCCAAGCTGCACGCCCCCGAGGGCGCCGAGTCCGGGCTCGCCCGCCCGACCGGCGCCACCGGTGCCGACGGAGTGGGCGCTGCCGGTGTCGGCGCCGCCCATGTCGGCGCCTCCGGTGTCGACACTGACGGCGTCGACCGGGTCAGCCATGGCGCCGGTGACGCTCGCCAGCTGGTGCAGCTCGTGGTGCTCGGCGAGTCGACGGCTCTCGGCATCGGCTGCGACGAGCCGTCGCAGATCCTCGCGGCCCAGCTCGCGCAAGTGCTGGCCGACCGCGAGGGCCGCGACGTGGCCTGGCGGACGCTCGCGGCGGACGACGCCACGGCGGACTACTGCACGCTGCACCTCGTGCCCCGCCTCGAGGCCGAGGCAGAGGCAGGTCGCGCCCCCGTCGACGTCGTCGTCATCGCCATCGGCGTCAACGACCTGCTGCGTGGCCACCGCCCCGGGCGGTTCGCCCGCGACGTGGAGGCCCTGGTCAACCGCACCCGGGCAGTCGCACCCGACGCCGCGATCGTGATCTCCGGCCTGCCCGAGCCCCGCTCCATGCCGCTGCTCCCCCGCCCCGTCGCGTCCCTGCTCGGCCTGGCGGGGGGACGTCTCGACGGGGTCCTGCGCGACGCGGCCCGCCGTCATCGCCTGACCCACGTCCCGGTCTCGCACCTGCCCATGACGCCGGACGACCTCGCCGCGGACGGCTTCCACCCCGGTCCGGCCGCGTGCCGGGTCTGGGCCCAGGAGCTGGCCTCCGGCATACCGGCGCGAAACGCCCGAAACTGACCCGTCAGGGCAGCCCAAGCCCCCACCACCGCCCGCACCCGCCCGAAACTGACCCGCCAGGGCAGCTCGAGCCCTCGCCGCGGACGGCTTCCACCCCGGTCCGGCCGCGTGCCGGGTCTGGGCCCAGCAGCTGGCCTCCGGCATACCGGCGCGAAACGCCCGAAACTGACCCGTCAGG
>NZ_DCYC01000019.1:19433-38224 GCF_002330965.1 Arsenicicoccus sp. UBA2120 | reverse complement strand
GTTGGTGTCCGAGGCCAGGCGCCCCGCCGCGTCGTAGGCATAGGTGATCTCTCGGCCAGCCGAGTCCGTGAGCTTGGTAATGCGCTTGGCGGAGTCGTACGTGAACGTCGACGTGCGCCCAGCCGCGTCGACCACGCTCTGGATCTGGGTGGTCGACCCGTAGTAGAACTTCAGCCCCACCCCGTTGCGGTCGTTGTGCTGGATCAGATAACCGCCCGCGGTGAACTTCAGCGTCTCACCCGTGCCATTCGTCCGCACCGACCACGACCCGTCCGCGTTCTTGATCAGCTTCGCGTTCATGCCGGTCGGTGCGGTCCAAGTCGACCCCGACCCGGTGAACGTGGCCCGGAACCCCGATGGCCCTCGGAACACGACCGTGGAGGTACCGACCTCCAGGCCCACGTCGTGCCCACCCGACAGGGACCACTTGCCGCCGAACGCGCCCGTGCGGGTGGCCAAGCCGTTGTAGAACCGGTCCCAGCTCGTCCCGATCCCCGGCCCGTTGAACTTCAAATCAGTCGATCGCACGACCAGGTTCCCGTTGGCCACGTTCACCGCGACCGACAGCCCCTCGCGGACCTTGAACTCCTCCATCCCGTAGTGCGCCTGCACCCCCAGACCCGGCGCCGCGACAGCCTCGTCCGGGTCGACCGCCACGAACCGCTCCGGAGCGACCACGTGAGGAGCCGCACGTCCACCCGTGGCCTGCACCGCCACCTCGGTGCCGTCGCCGCTGCCCTCGTACGTCCACCGCGCCGACGGCGGCGGGACCATCCCCACTGCACCCCTGCGCACCTGACCCGGCGCGCTCCAACGGCTCTTGGCAACCTTGTCCTTCACCCACCCCGGCGCCTCCAGGCGCCCCGGCGCCTTCTTACCCTTGTCCGCCGGGTTCGGACCCGACTTCGCCCTCGAGTGCCCCGGCGGAACCGGCTTCGGGCCCGGACCGGCGGCCGCCGACCCACCCAACGCAGCCACCACCAACGACACCGTCGACGCAGCCACCAGTACCGACCGACCAGAACCATGCCTCAACGCTGAATGCTTGGTCATTACATGCTCTCCCTAGCGAAGAAGATCGCGCCCCGTCTCGAGACGCCGCGCCTGCTGCGCCCACTCAGTCTGCGCTCAGGACAACCCCAGCGCCATGGTTCATATGGACTAGTCACGCCCAACGCATCGCTGTCACTGACAGTCCGGGATCAAAAGCGCCACCTGCCTTAGCTCAACCCCACAGCGTGACCCTGCAGGCCAGCCCTTCTGCTCGCGCCGATTGGCATGTGGCCAGCCTAGGTGCGTCCTGCGCTGCCTAGGCGCAGGCTACCGCCCCCGCTCCGTCCTACCCGCGGCACGGCCGACCTGGGACTTGGTCTTGGTCTTGCGCGCCTTCGGTGCCCTCCCAGGAGGACCAGCGGCCGCGTCCGTCGCCGGACGTCCCTGGGCCACATCAGAGCGCACCCGCGCGTCCACCGCGACGGGGTTCTCGATACCGTCGATGTCGTGAGCCAGCGCCTCACCGCGCTCAGCGCTGTCGTACGCGAGGCCCGCTTGGGCTCGCTGCTCGCGAGCCGTCTGCTCCTCGTTCTCCTCGCGGCCGCTGCCGACCTCTAGTGGGTCCTGGTCCCCTTCGGCGCCGGCCCGGCGTTCCCGTTCCAGCTCAGCGTAGGAGTCCAGAGCATCCGCTCCGGCCAGCAGCCCAACGGCCTCGGCCCGCTCAGCGCCGGCACGAGTCCGCTCCTCGCGGGCGTCCGCAGCGGCCCTCAGCTCGGTCAACCCCGCCGGACGCACGTCGAGGTCGACGCCATGGCGGGTCCGGGCCTGCTCCACGATCCGCTCGGCGGCTCGAGCCGCCAGAGGGTCGACGTCTCGCCAGGCCATCGCCGTCGTGTAGGCCTCGGTCACGTCCTCGGCCGCGGCCGTGTCCCACCACCGATCGTGATGAACCGGGGCGAGCGCGGCTCGAGCCGCTTCACGCTCCGCCTGCAGCCGCGCAGCGCTCTCCCGCGCAGCCTGCTCGCTGCGGGCCTGCGCATCCCGAGACTCCTGCGCCAACCTGCGGGCCATCTGCTCACCCACCCGCGCCGCGGTCGACACGGCGAGGTGGGTAACCCCCTGCAGAGCCTCGTCAATGCCGTCACTATCGTGCGTGCTCATCCTCACCACTCCTTCATCTACCGGTCGATACCGGGATCGGGATCCCGCTTCGTCGACGTCGTCGCCGCCCTAGCCGGGCGCTGCGGGTCGATCCGGTTCGGGATCGGCGACCCCATCGGGGTTTGCGGACCTGCCTGGCCCTGGCGCGCGGTACGCACGGCCGCGACCGCCTTCGTGGCCGAATGACCCACCGGGCCGGGATCGGGCAGCCGCGCCGAGACCGTCGCGAGCTCCCCCCGAATCGCCCGCTCGATCTCCGCTGCCCGCCGCGCGTCCTGGTCCGCCCGGTGCATGTCACGGACTGCCTTGACCAAGTTCGCCAGCTGGCGCAGCATCGCCGCCTGGGCCACCGTCCCACGCCCGCCCTTCGACGCTGCGATAAGCAACATCGCTGCCCCCGCGGCTGACGCCTTCGGCACCCGCTCCGGACGCACGGGGTGCCGGCGCAGCTCCGCCGTCCTCGCCAGCGCGTCCGACGTCGCCGCCAACGGCCCGGGCGTGCCCTCGACCCGTGCCGACCATGCTGCGAACGCCCCCGACGTCTGACGGGCGACCCTCGCCCACGTATCCCGGTCCTCGATCGGGATCGACCGCAGCTGCTCCCGCAGCCGCTCCAAATCGGCACCGACCTCGCTCCACACCACCGGGTCCCGCTCGTGCACCTCGCGGCCTGGTGCGACAGGTCGACGGCCTCGACGAGCTGCGCCCCACTCGGCCGCCGCCGCGCTCGCCCCTTGCGGGGTGTCCGGCCACTCGGCGCGCAGACGCGGCAACATCAGATCACGCGCCAGGTTGCCGCCGCCGTACCAAATCGGACGCTGGCCGGGCTCGGCCTTCGCCGCCACGCTGTAGCCGGTCACGACGTCGTGCGTGCCCTCGGCGTAGCGTGCGCGCACGAGCACACCTTGACGCCGCATCCGGCGCACGAACTCGGCCTCGTCGGGTGACGCGCTGGCGCACGCACGCACCGTCCGGGCGAGCGCCCACCGGGGCTGGTCGGCGGTGCGCTGGGCGGCTACCAGGCCGTCGCGTTCGTCCTTCGGCAGGCTCCACCAGGTGCGCGACTCGCTGCCCTGGCGGCGTGCTGCCTCGAACTTCCCACGGGCTCGACGGCGGGCGTCAGCCTCGATCTCGGCGGGGTGGTAGCCGCGACTCGCGCGGTCGCGCTGCGCGCTCTCCAAGCGCTGCAACCCGAACTCGGCCTCCAACTCGCGGCACGCCTTATGAGCCGCGCCGTAGTCCCCCCACACGTCCGCCTTGGTGCCGTCCTCGCGCACAAGGTTCACGACGAGGTGCACATGGTCGTTGCCCGCCTGGGAGACGCCGTGCCGCACGGCGACCCATCGCGTCGGCGCCTTCGTGCCCTGGTGATCGTCGAGACCCATCTTGCGCACGCACGCCTCGGAGATCTCTCTCCACCGATCGTCGCTGAGTTGCCCCTCTTCCGCGCGCAACGACAGCGAGCAGTGCCACACATGGCCGCCCGCGACCTCGACACCGAAGGCGCGTCGGGGCGGTCCAGGTGTCGTGCAATCGCCAGGGCGTCGTTGCGACCAAGCTCGTTGTCATCGTGCCACGCCATCATCGCGGGGTCGCCCGCGACGAGGTGCGGCTCGGTGTGCTCATTGCGCTTGCCCGGACCCGCCAGGTAGACCATCAGACCGGCCATCCGGTCGCCCTTGGTGATGTTGGGGATCACGACGACAGCCTGTCCACCAGGGCGTCGATGCGCTCCGCGACGCGGCGCACGGCAGCCAGCACCTCGGGCGTCTGTGTGGGCATGTCGCCAGTCGAGTTCGCGGCCTTGGCGATCTGGTTCACGTTGTTGGCGATATTGGCGAGCAGACAGTGCACGCCGAACAACTCCGTGAGAAGCTCCGCGCGCGTCGTCGCGCTCTCAGCCGCTCCGTCCACCGGCCAATGGGTCAGCCCCGCCCGCCGCCAGGTCATGGGTGCCTCGACACGACGCTGACCGTGAGCCGAGCGCGACCGTCCGTCACCGGTGCGTCGCCGCAGGCACCCCCCTGGGGGACGGCGGTCGTGGAATCGTTGACCATCTCGCGAGGGCCTCCTTACGCTGCATGACAGGGACAAATGTGACGAAAGTCACTCATGGTGCACGCCGCCCCGGGGGGTCCGCTGCCGTCGTGCACACGACCGGATCGAGGTGCCCGCATGAGCCTGATCGACCTCAGGGACGAGCCGCCGACGGGCCTGACCGCCGCCTCACCTCCTCCCGCCGCATCCCCGTCCGCCGGCGCCGTCGTGCTCACCCCCGACCTCGCCCCTGCCCCCACCCCCAGGATCGTCGAGCCGGGCCCCGCCCCCGCCTACGACGTCGCTGTGGTGGGTCTCGGCTATGTCGGGCTGCCCACCGCCCTGGCGTTCGCGGCGGCCGGGCGCTCGGTCCTGGGTCTGGACGCCAGCCCGGCGCGGCTGGCCACGATCGCGGCCGGGGAGGCGGATCTCCTCCCGCGTGACCAGCAGCGGCTCTCGAGGTTCCTGCGCCGGCCCGTGGCGCAGGTCGCCGACCAGGACGACGGTGCCGGCGGCCTCGTCACCACCGACGACCCCAGCCGGCTGGCCGAGGCCGACGCCGTGATCGTCTGCGTCCCCACGCCCATCGACCAGCACCTCGTCCCCGACCTGGGGCCGCTGCGCGGGGCCTGCCGCACCGTCGTCGAGCACGCCCGGCCGGGCCAGGTCCTCGTGCTCACGTCGACCACCTACGTCGGGTGCACGGCCGACCTGCTGGTCGAGCCCCTGCGTGCCCGCGGCCTCGAGCCGGGGACGGACGTGTTCGTGGCCTTCAGCCCCGAGCGGATCGACCCGGGCAACGACGTGCACCTGCTGGAAGACGTCCCCCGCGTCGTCGGCGGCGTGACGGAGGAGTGCGAGCGGCGGGCCTCGGCGCTGCTCGGTGGCTACGCCGCCCGGGTCCACCCCGTCCCATCCCCCGCCGCGGCCGAGATGGTCAAGCTGGTGGAGAACACCTTCCGCGCCGTCAACATCGCCCTCGCCAACGAGTTCGCCGACGTGTGCCGGGTCCTCGACCTGCCGGTCATGGAGGTCATCGCCGCCGCGGCGACCAAGCCCTACGGCTTCATGCCCTTCTACCCCGGCCCCGGCGTCGGGGGGCACTGCATCCCCTGCGACCCGCACTACCTGCTGTGGCAGCTGCGGCGGCACCGGATGCGGACCCCCCTGACCGAGCAGGCCATGGCGAGCATCGCGTCCCGTCCGCGACAGGTCGTCGACCGGGTGCGGGAGGTCCTGTCCGACCACGGACGAGGGCTCCCGGGCACGCGGGTCCTGGTCAGCGGGGTGACCTACAAGCCAGACGTGAGCGACGTGCGCGAGTCCCCTGCCCTCGAGATCTACGCCGGGCTGCGCGACGCCGGGGCCGACGTGGCGTTCTACGACCCGCTCGTGCCCAGCATCCGCCTGGCGGAGGGGACCACGGCATACGGCCTGGAGTCACCGACCCAGCAGTCCCCCGAGCTCGCCGTCCTCGTGTGCCACCACGCCGAGGACGACCTGTCCTGGACCACCGACGTCCCGCTCGTGCTCGACGCGACCTTCCGGCTCGCGTCGTCGCACGGCTGGGACACCCTCTGACCGCACCACGAGAGGCACAACCATGCGCACCGTCGTCACCGGCGGCGCCGGCTTCATCGGCAGCCACCTCACGGACCACCTGCTGGCGATGGGCGACGAGGTGGTCGTGCTCGACGACCTGTCGACCGGGTCGCTCACCAACCTGGACGCCGCGTCGGCCTCCCCCGCGTTCACCTTCCTGCTGGGCAGCATCCTCGACCAGGCCGTGGTGCGCGAGGCGGTGCGAGACGCGGACCGCATCTTTCACCTCGCGGCCGCCGTGGGGGTCCACCGGATCGTCGACGACCCGCTGACCAGCCTGCGCACCAACATCCACGGCACCGAGACGGTGCTGGAGGCCGCCCTGGCCGAGCGCGCCGAGCTGCTCATCACCTCGGCACGTCGAGGTAGAAGGGGTTCTCCCGCGGCGTCATCCGGGTCGGGAACCACCCGCCCGCCGCCGTCCGGCGCTCGGTGCGGGACTCCCCGGCGACGACCACGCCGTCGCAGCCGCCGTAGTGCTCGAACCAGCGCGCGTCGTAGGTCGAGATGCGCTGCGACCCGTCCGGCGCCGTCGGGTCGAAGATCTCGCCGACCCAGAAGGTGGTCGAGACGATCCCCGTGTGCCAGGGGTAGGTGCGCCGGGGCAGCGGCGCGACGTTGCGCTTGGGCGCCACCGGCCGCGAGGGGGCGGCCGACGCGGTCGGCGTGCCGCCGATGCCGGGGGCGGCGCTGGTGTCCGGACCGCGTGGGGTGGGAGTGGCTGCGGTGGGGGTGACTCCGGTGGGGGCGCCTGCGCTGGGCGCCCGAGGCGGGGGCGCCGAGGCACCGGAGCTCGGGGGCCGGTCCAGGGCCATCCGCGCCAGCGCCACGGCCAGCAGCCCGACGCACGCGATCGCGATCAGGACGGTGGCCGTGCGGACGCCGACCCTGCCCGCCGCGAGGTGACGGCCCACCCTCACCGGCGCGCGAGGGGGGTGGCCGGGGCGATGCGCGTGCCCTCGGGCACCTCACCCGGTCCCGGCACGTAGGTGCTGGCTGCCGCGTCCTGACGTCGCAAGGTGGTGGCGCCCTGCGGGGTGGCCTGCGCCGGTCTCGCCCGCGTCGGGCGACGGCCGGGGGTGGCGCCGGGGCTGGGGGCGCTGACGACGAGCCGGCGCGCGGACGCGGTCGCTGTCGGGGACGTGGCCGGGACCTCGGTCAGGGCGTAGTCGTCCGTCGTGAGCACACCGTTCGCGATGAGCGCGAGACCGAAGCTCAGGCCGGTCGCCCCCGCCGGTGCCGGCGGGGTGGTGAAGGCCGCGCGCTGCCAGGTGGGGGCGGCCGCGATCCAGGGGCTGGACGTCCAGTAGCGCCAGGCGCCGGACCCGTCGCGGTAGTAGAGTGCGATCTGGGACACGGCCGTCGACGTGAACCACGTGCTGACCTCGTAGGTGCGACCCGGCACCACCGACGGCGAGCAGGTGCCCAGGTCGAGCGTGGGCAGCAGCTTGGCGTCCCCGTCCTGGTACCCCGTCATCGTCAGCTGCTCGGCGGCCGCGCCGGTGCGGCTCGCCGTGCTGCGGGCCCAGCTCGGGGTGTTGGTCCCCCAGCCGCCGGGCTGGAAGCACGACGGGAAGCCGGTGAACCCGTCGACGGCCTCGAGCGAGGGGTTGGTCAGGGCGTTGTCCCCCGGCTGCGTCGGTGGTGTCCCCGGCACGGGGACGGGGACGGAGTAGGCGGGGTATGCGGCGCCGAGGTAGGCCCGCACCTGCTGGTCGACGGTGCGGACCGTGGTGTTGTTGGAGGCCGTCCGCGCGTAGGCCGCGAGCCAGGTGGTGAACTGGCCGAAGACCTGCGGGGTGACCGAGCGGTCGGCCGGGCAGTCCGCGGTGCCCAGCGGGGCGCAGACGCGGTGGAAGGTGAGGATCACCCATCCGCCCGAGCGCGTGCTCGCGGCGGTGACCTGGCTCTTGAGGCTGGCCAGCGTCCAGCGGGAGTCGACCTGGTCCGGGGCCCGCAGGTAGTAGGGGTCGGGCGGCGGAGACGTCTCGGCCCGGACGCAGCCGGTGCAGCCGAAGGGGCTGCGGACGTCGCCGAGGCCACGGGCGGTGGTGTAGCCGCAGTCCTGAGCGGCCTGCTCGACGGCGGGGTTGGCGACGCTGAAGGGGTAGGCGAAGCTCACGGGACGGAACCCCCACTCGTCGAGCGTGGCCCGGTCGTTGCAGATCTGCCGACGGACCTCCTGGGCCGGAATCTGGACGAGGTCCGGGTGGGTCACCGTGTGACCCCCGATCTCGTTGCCGTCGGCCGCCATCGCCGTCAGGTCCGCTCGCGACAGGTAGCCGGGCGCCCCGACCCACCCCGACACCACGTAGAAGGTGCCGGCGAGGCCCGCAGCGCGCATGGTCCGCTGAGCCGCCAGCTGGTCCGCGTCGCCGTCGTCGAAGGTGAGGGTCACGACCGTCGGGTTGGTGGCTGCCCCCGCCGTGACGGTGGGCACCTGCACGAGGACCCCGGCGACGAGGATGGCAGCCACCACGAGGGCGGACAGCACCGGGCGGAACCTCTGGGACGAGCTGCGGTCCATTGAGAGCCTCCCCGGCCTCGAGCGTGTGACGCGCCTCACGTCGCAGCGTAGACCTCGGCGGACGACCGGGGAAGAGCGACCCAGGCCCACCTGCTGTCCCACGCGTCGGGTGGCGCCCAGCCTCGCACCGGGGCATGACGAAAGGCCCGGTCCAGGTGGACCGGGCCTTTCGTGACTGGTGCGCCGCCAGGGATTCGAACCCCGAACCCAGTGATTAAGAGTCACTTGCTCTGCCATTGAGCTAGCGGCGCAACGAGGTAAGACCTTACCAGGTCAGAGGGGGCTACATGAAATCAAGGTGACCCCGCCGTGACGGGGCCACCTCGATCAGGTCGCTGGGGGTGTCAGCCGCGGTTGCGGCGAGCCACGCCGAGGCTGATGAGGACGGCCCCGACGGCGGCCAGGCCGGTGGCGACGCGGTCCATGCGCAGCTCGCCGTCGGCGTCGTGCGTGGCCTCGTCGACCTTGAGGCGGGCCTGGTCGGCCTTGACCTGCGCGCGGGACCGCAGGTCCGCGAAGGTGGTCTGCGCGGCCGGGTCGGCGTGCTGGCCGTGGCTCTCCGAGCGCGACTTCAGCTCGTCGATCTTGGCGGTGGCGGTCGCCTTGAGCTCCTCGCCCTTGAGCGTCGCGGTGGTCTTGAGCTCCTCGGCCTTGAGCGTCGCCGTGGTCTTGAGCTCCTCCGCCTTGGCCTTGGCCTGGTCGGCCACGGACGCGTCGGAGTGGGAGGTCGTGGTCGTCCCCGCGGACGAGTAGTGGCTCGGGCCCGTGGTCGCGCCGGCGGAGGTCCCCATCAGCGAGTGGTACTTGGCCATGACCGTCTCGCGCAGCTGGCGCTTCTGGTCGGCCACGATGTTCTTGGGCTGGGCGCGGAAGGCCAGCTCGTCGATCGTGGCGGCCAGGCGCTCACGGCTCTTGGCGATGTCGGACTCGAGGTCGGACACGGACTTGTTGGGCTGCTCGGTCACGATGCTCTCCTAGCGTGGGGGGATGCGCGGGACGCAGGTCTTGCGTCGACGATAACGCAGGTGGGGCGCCCCTCGTCGGAGCATCCGCCTGCGCGGCTGGGGTTCGGCATACCCCGTAGGCTCGTGCTGCATCCCGACCAGCCCGCCCGGAAGGATCCGCCATGCCCCGCCTCGACCCCGGTGACCAGGCCCCCGACTTCACCCTCCCCTCCGACACGGGCGAGCAGGTGTCCCTGAGCGACCTGCGCGGGCGCAAGCTCGTGATCTTCTTCTACCCCGCGGCCATGACGCCCGGGTGCACCGCCGAGGCCTGCGACTTCCGGGACTCGCTGGGGTCGCTGCAGGCGGCGGGCTACGAGGTCGTCGGCATCTCCAAGGACAAGCCGGAGAAGCTCGCGACCTTCCGCGAGAAGGAGGGGCTCACCTACCCCCTGCTCGGCGACCCGGGCCTGGACGTGCTCAAGGCCTACGGCGCCTACGGCGAGAAGAAGAGCTACGGCAAGACGATCGAGGGCGTGATCCGCTCCACGATCGTGCTGGACGAGCAGGGCCGCGTCGAGCTGGCGAAGTACAACATCAAGGCCAAGGGGCACGTCGCCTCGCTGTCCAAGGCCCTGAGCCTCGCCGAGTAGCCTTGGCCTCCCGCCCGGTCGCCGTCGTGCACCGGGCCCCGCGCACGTGGTGGAACTGGCAGACACGCAGGATTTAGGTTCCTGTGCTCCGGCGTGCGGGTTCGAGTCCCGCCGTGCGCACCTCTGAGAGAGTGGTCGTATGCCGACCGCCGACCTCCGCGTCCCCTCCGGCCCGGGCATCCCCCGCGGGCTCGTGGTGCCGGCGTCCGAGCTGACGGAGCGGTTCTCGCGCGCGTCCGGCCCCGGCGGCCAGGGCGTCAACACGACGGACTCGCGCGTGCAGCTCTCGTGGGCGCCCGCCACCTCGACCGCCCTCAGCGAGGCGCAGCGGGCGCGGGTGGTGCAGGCGCTGGAGCCGCGGCTCGTCGACGGGGTGATCACCATCGACGCCTCGGAGCACCGGTCCCAGCGCCAGAACCGCCAGGCGGCGCGGCACCGGCTGGCGGAGGGCGTCCGCGCGGCCCTGGCTCCCCCACCGCCACCGAGGCGGGCGACCAAGCCCACCAAGGGATCTCAGCGCCGGCGCCTCGCCGCCAAGTCGCGCCGTGCGGACGTGAAGTCCGGACGAGGGCGCGTGACCCGCGCCGACGACTGACGTCTCGCGCGACGCTGGACACCGGGCCGACACCTGTCGCCCGCACCCCGCGACCCGAGCCCCGCGTGCCGAACCTTGCGACCCAGCAGCAGGATTCAGGCCAGCAGGCGGGCGATCTCGGGCGCGAGCGCGCGGAAGGCCTTGCCGCGGTGGGAGATCGCGTTCTTGTCCTCGGCGGAGAGCTCGGCCGCGGTGCGGGTGCGGCCCTCGACCTGCAGGATCGGGTCGTAGCCGAAACCGTTGGTGCCGCGCGGCTCTCGCGTCAGCGTTCCCGGGAAGTCGCCCTCGCGGCACACGGTCGTGCCGTCCGGCAGGGCGAGCACCGCGGCGCACCGGAAGCGTGCCCCACGATGCTCGTCGGGCACGTCGGCGAGCTGGTCCAGCAGCAGCCGCAGGTTGGCGACGTCGTCGCCGTGCCGCCCGGACCAGCGGGCCGAGAACACACCAGGGGCACCGCCGAGCACGTCGACGGCCAGCCCCGAGTCGTCCGCCACGGCAGGGAGGTTCGTCATGCGCGCGGCGTAGGCGGCCTTGAGCGTCGCGTTGGCCTCGAAGGTCACGCCGGACTCGACGACGTCCTCCAGGTCGGGGAACTCCCCCAGACCCACGACCTCGACGCCCGGCAGCGAGGCGCGCAGGATCGTCTCGAGCTCGCGGATCTTGCCGGCGTTACGGGTGGCGAGGACGATCCGGCTCACTGCACGCGCTCCCGCGGCGTGGCGTCGAGCGCCGACTGCTGCAGCTCGGTCAGCCGCTCGCAGCCCGTGGCCGCCAGCGCGAGCAGGGCGTCCAGCGCGGCCTTGTCGAACGGCTCGGCCTCGGCCGTGCCCTGCACCTCGACGAAGCGCCCGTCGCCGGTCATGACGACGTTCATGTCGGTGTCGGCGGTCGAGTCCTCGGGGTAGTCGAGGTCGAGCACCGGCACCCCCTTGACCACGCCCACCGAGATGGCGGCGACCGAGTCGCGCAGGGGCTTGGCGCCCTTGGCGATCGCGCCGCTCGTGACCCCACCGGCGATGGCGTCGGCGAGAGCGACATACGCGCCGGTGATCGCGGCCGTCCGGGTCCCGCCGTCGGCCTGCAGCACGTCGCAGTCCAGGACGATGGTGTTCTCCCCCAGCTGGTCCAGGTCGACCACGGCCCGCAGCGAACGTCCCACCAGGCGCGAGATCTCGTGCGTGCGGCCACCGATCTTGCCCTTGACCGACTCGCGGTCCGAGCGGGTGTTGGTCGAGCGCGGCAGCATGGAGTACTCCGCCGTGACCCAGCCGCGGCCCTGCCCCTTCATCCAGCGCGGCACGCCCTCGGTGAAGCTCGCGGCGCACAGGACGCGCGTGCGCCCGAACTCCACGAGCACCGACCCCTCGGCGTGGTCGAGCCAGTTGCGGGTGATGCGGACGTCGCGGAGCTGGTCGGGCGTGCGCCCGTCGTGGCGTGCAGTCATGGACCTCACCTTATCGAGCCCGTATGCCGGGCCCGCCCGCTCGCGGCGTACGGCACCCGGCGGTGGACGGCATACAGGCTCGGCACAGGTGGGTCCAGGGATTGCGTGGCGGCGCGCGCAGGCACGCCACATTTGTTTCACTGGTGGAATGAGCCCCCAGCCTGGTCGCCATCGCCCCCATCGAACCGGGACCGGAGTGCCGCGACCAGGCCGCTGGCTGCTCGCCGCGCTGGTGGTGGTCGTCGCCTGGCTCGCCGTCGGCGGGCTCGGCGGCCCCAAGATCGGCGGCCTGTCCTCGGTGCAGAAGAACGACCAGGCGGCCTTCCTGCCCGCCAGCGCCGAGTCGACCAAGGCCCGCGAGGTGGCCGAGCGCTTCCAGGAGCAGTCGACGCTGCCGTTCTTCGTCGTGGTCGAGCGCGAGTCAGGGCTCACCGCCGCCGACCGGGCCGCGGCCCAGAGCTATGTCGACTCGATCCCCTCACTGACCCTGCCGGGGGCACCCCAGGTCAGGCTGCAGTCCCTGCTCGCGGGGCCCGCCGTCGCGATCCCCTCCCCGGACGGCAAGGCGCTGCTCGTCCCCGTCAGCGTGGACTCGACCAAGACCGACACCGAGATCGACGGGGTCAAGCCCGTCGGCGCGGTGGCCGAGGCGCTGCGCACCCATCGGGACGCCGTCCTCGCCGGGAGCGGCCTGCAGGCGTACGTCGCCGGGCCTGGCGGCTTCACGGCCGACCTGGTCAAGGCCTTCGGGGGGATCGACGGGGTGCTCCTGCTCGTGGCGCTGGGCGTGGTGCTGGTGATCCTGCTCGTCGTCTACCGCAGCCCCGTCCTGCCGTTCGCCGTCCTCGCCACCGCGGTCTTCGGGCTCGCCGCCGCGGGGCTGGTCATCTATCCCCTCGCCGAGGGCGGCCACCTCACCCTGTCCGGGCAGAGCCAGGGCATCCTGTCGATCCTCGTGGTCGGCGCGGCGACGGACTACGCGCTGCTGCTGGTCGCGCGCTACAAGGAGGAGCTGCACGACGACGAGGACCACCGCGTGGCCATGCGGCGCGCCTGGCGCGGCACGGTCGAGCCCATCGTCGCCTCCGGCGGCACCGTCATCCTCGGGCTGCTCTGCCTGCTGCTGTCCGACCTCGGCAACAACGCCAGCCTCGGCCCCATCGGCGCCCTGGGCATCGTGGGCGCCATGCTCGCCGCCCTCACCTTCCTGCCCGCGGTGCTGCTGCTCGCCGGTCGGCGCATCTTCTGGCCGGCCATCCCCCGCGTGGACCACGTGCACTCCGAGTACGCGGTCGCGACGGCTCCGGCAGACGAGCCCGGCTCTGCTGCACCGACCTCGACGACCTCGGCGGGTGCGAAGCGGGGCGTCTGGGGCCGCGTCGCCGGCCTGGTCGGGCGCCACCCGCGTCGCGCCTGGGTGCTGTCGGCGCTGGGGCTCGCCGTGTGCGCGGCGTTCGTGCCCGTGCTGCGCGCGGACGGCGCGCCGCAGTCGACCTACTTCACCACCGAGGTCGAGTCCGTCACGGGCAACAAGGCCCTGGCCCGGCACTTCCCCGGCGGGTCCGGCTCGCCCGTGCAGGTCATCGTGCCCTCCGCCACGGCCGCCCAGGTCACCACCGCCCTCCAGGGCGTCGACGGGGTCGCGTCGGTCGTGCCGCTCACCGCGCAGGCCGGGAGCACGGGTGGCGGACGGCCCGGTCAGGGCGCGCCGCCCAAGGTCGTCGACGGTCGTGTGCTGCTCCAGGCCACGACGACGCCGGCCGCCGACACGCCGGAGGCGCAGGACGTCGTGCGCGGCATACGGTCTGTCGTGCACCCGATCGCCGACGGCGCCCTCGTGGGAGGCGTCGCCGCCCAGGGCCTGGACTCCCGCGACGCCGGGGTGCACGACCTGCGGACGGTCGGGCCCGCCATCCTGCTCGTCGTCTTCGTGGTGCTCGTGGTCCTGCTGCGCTCGATCGTCGCGCCGGTGCTGCTGACCCTCGCCAACGTGCTGAGCTTCGCCGCGACGATGGGGGTCTTCGCGGTGCTGTTCACGTGGGTGCTCGACTACCCCGGCTTCGACCCGACCGTGCCGCTGTACGGCTTCGTGTTCCTGATCGCGCTGGGGATCGACTACTCGATCTTCCTCATGACCCGGGTGCGCGAGGAGAGCCGCAAGCGCGGGACCCGCGAGGGCGTGCTCGTCGGGCTGGCGGTCACCGGCGGTGTCATCACCAGTGCCGGGATCGTGCTGGCCGCGACCTTCTCGGCGCTCGGGGTGCTGCCGCTGAGCTTCCTGGTGCAGATCGCGTTCATCGTGGCGTTCGGGGTGCTGCTGGACACCTTCGTGGTGCGCTCGCTGCTCGTGCCGGCGCTGGTGCGCGAGCTAGGCGACCGCGTCTGGTGGCCCTCCGCCCTGTCCCGCCGGCGGTAGAGGCATCGACCGGCCGTCGTCCCCCAGGCTGATGCCTCTGCCCCCGGCGGGTCCTAGGCGGTCGGCGGGCGGCTCTCACCGGGGGGCCGCGGGCCGTGACGGACGGGACAACAGCTCCGCGACCTGACCCTCGAGCCTGGTCAGGAGGCCCTCGATCGTCGCGTCGTCCCAGGCCAGGTCGGGGTCCGGCTCGAGATGGCTGAGCAGCAGCCCCACCAGCAGCCGCTCGGGCTCTGACCAGGCCGCCTCTCGAGATGCGCCGAGCAAGCGGGTCGTATGCCGCTCGTCCAGCCACGCCGGTCGCGGCAGGGCCCGCAGGACCACGCCGGTCATCATCGCCCCGGTCGCGCCGGACAGCGCACGGAAGCCGTCGTCCCCCTGCAGGGGCGGCGCCAGGCGATAGCCGATGAGCCCGACGAGGTTGGCGTAGATCCCGGCCCGCCGGGCGACGAACGCCTCCTCGGCCTCGGCGAGCGCCGACCCCACCGCCTCACGGACGGCCCCCTCGGGCAGCCCTTGGTAGGTCGCCGCCAACGACACGAAGGTGCGCCAGCGCGGTGAGGCGACGATGCGTCGTACGTCCAGGTCGACCGAGACCCGGAGGGCCTCCACGACCAGGTCCCGGCGCCCCTGCTCGCCGCAGAGGTCGGCCCGGTGGTCGTCGACGACCTCGAGGAGGCGGACGAGGTCCTGCTCGGTCTCGGGGATCAGGGAGGTTCGCCGCACGGTCTCCACGAGCACGTCGGCCAGGAAGGCCTCGCGGCTCGGCCAGCGGCGGTATGCCGTCGCACGGGAGACGCCGGCCTCGGCGATCACGGCCTCCATGCCGACATCGGCGAGGCTCACCGTCATGCCCTGGGCCTCGATGCGGGTGAGGGCCGCGTCGAGCATGCGGTCCGCGACGGGGTCCTCGCCACGGCGTCGGGGACGGTTCGGGGATCCCCCTGATGCCGGAGCGCGAGTCATGCGACATAGTGTCTCACGACAGCGATGCGACATCGTGTCTCATCGCGGAGAGGACGCCATGAAGCTCTGGATGTGGATCACCCTGGCCGTCGTGATCGCGGTGGCGGCAGCGGTCGTCTATGCCTATGCCAAGCCCAACCCGAACGCCGGGGACCCCACCAAGCTGCAGCGCACCGTCAGCAGCGCCGAGCAGCACACCCTGGACACGGTGACCATCACCGGCGACCAGCTCACGGCGGCGACCTGCGCGGATGGCGCCGCCTGCTACCTGGCCGTGGACGGCGTCGTCTACGACATGAGCGGGTTCCCGTCGTGGATGAAGCGGGGTCGCCACCACGGGATCGAGGCGGGCACGGACGCGACGGAGGCCTTCGTGAGGTCGGGGCACGCGAGGGACAAGCTGCAGTCGATGCCGGTCGTCGGTCGCCTGCGCCGCTGAGACCCGCCGGGGGTAAAGGCATCAGCCTGGGGAACGAAGGCCGGTCGATGCCTCTGCCGGCGGCGGGTCAGAGGGGGTAGGTGCGCTCGGGCTCGGCGAGCTCGACCTCGCCCGCCCACACCGCCGCGGCCTGGGCGCGGCACACCTCGGGGTCGTTCCAGGACGGGATGTGCGTCAGCATCAGCCGCTGCACTCCCCCGGCCACGACCGCCGCGGCGGCCGCGCGCGACCCGGTCAGGTGGATGTCGCGCGTCTCGTCGCGCCCGTCCACGAACGCCGAGTCCGCCAGCGCCAGCGTCGCCCCCGTGAACAGCTCGGACAGCTCGGGGCAGGAGTCGGTGTCGCCGCTGTAGGCCAGCACCTGCCCGTCCGCCTCCACGCGCAGGCCGTAGGCCTCGACGGGGTGGTTGACGGGGATCGGGGTGACCGTGAACGGTCCGATCCGCACCGGCTGCCGGGCCTCCCACTCGCGGTAGTCGAGCTGACCGGCCAGCGCCGAGCCCTCCTCGCCGCCGTAGGCCTCGGCCATCCGCCGCTCCACGCCGTGGGGGCCGTGCACCGGCAGGCGCCCGCCGTCCGCGCGGGCCGGGGAATACTTGCGCGTGACGTAGAGCCCGCACACGTCCAGGCAGTGGTCGGGGTGCAGGTGCGAGAGCAGGACCGCGTCGATCTCGTCGAGCGCCAGGTGCCGCTGCAGCACGCCGAGCGCGCCGTTGCCGAGGTCGAGCAGGATCGACCAGGTGCGGCCGGCCTCGTCGTCGGCCTGCACGAGATAGCAGGAGGCGGGCGACTGCGGCCCCGGGAAGGACCCCGAGCATCCGATCACGGTCATTCTCACGGGGCACCTCTGTCGTCGGCGAACACGGTGTCCACCTCGGGGCCGAGGAAGCGCCGCGCCAGCCGACGGAACTCCTCGGGGTCGCCGGTGGTGGTGAACCCGTGGGACGGAGGCCCCTGGTCGGCCGGTCGCAGCGCGTCACCGTCGGCGAGCACGCGGTAGACGTCCTTGGCAGTCTCCTCGGCGGACGACACCAGTGTCACCGTGTCTCCCATCACATAGGAGATGACGCCCGTGAGCAGCGGATAGTGCGTGCAGCCGAGGATGAGGGTGTCGACGCCCTGGGCGATCACCGGCTCGAGATAGCCGCGCGCGACCTCGAGCACCTCGTGACCGCCCGTCACCCCCGACTCCACGAACTCCACGAACCGCGGGCACGGCTGGCTGACGACGCGGATCTGCGGGGCCGCCGCGAAGGCGTCCGGGTAGGCCCGGCTCTGGTGGGTCCCCCGCGTCGAGATGACGCCGACGACGTCGTTGCGGGTGGCGGCGGCCGCGCGTCGCACGGCCGGCCGGATCACCTCCACCACGGGCACGTCATACCGCTCCCGCGCGTCGTGCAGGACGGCGGCGCTCGCGGTGTTGCACGCGATGACCAGGACCTTGACGCCGTGGTCGACGAGCCGGTCCAGGCACTCCAGCGCATAGCGGCGGGTCTCGGCGATCGGGCGGGGGCCGTATGGCGCCCGCGCCGTGTCACCGAGGTAGGCGATGGACTCGCTCGGCAGCTGGTCGAGCACGGCCCGGGCCACCGTGAGACCCCCGTAGCCGGAGTCGAAGATGCCGATGGGTGCGTCGCTCACCCGACCGAGGATAGGGGTTGGCGAGCCGTCAGCCGTCGTGCGACTCCGACCTCATCCGCGACAGGAAGGCCTGGGTCCGCTCGTGCCTCGGGTTGCCGATGACCTCGCGCGGAGGGCCCTGCTCGACGACGACCCCGGCGTCCATGAAGACGACGTGGTCGGCCACCTCCCGGGCGAACGCCATCTCGTGGGTCACCACGATCATCGTCATGCCGCTGGCCGCGAGCTCGCGCATGACCGTCAGCACCTCGCCGACCAGCTCGGGGTCGAGCGCGGACGTCGGCTCGTCGAAGAGCATCAGCTTGGGCTGCATCGCCAGCGCCCGCGCGATCGCGACGCGCTGCTGCTGCCCGCCGGACAGCTGGCTGGGATAGGCGTCGGCCTTCTCCGCCAGGCCGACCCGGTCGAGCAGCTGCACGGCCCGCTCCCTGACCTCGGCCTTGCGCTCCCCCTTGACCTGGATCGGCGCCTCCATGACGTTGGCGAGCGTCGTCATGTGTGGGAAGAGGTTGAACCGCTGGAACACCATGCCGATCTCGCGCCGCTGCGCCGCGACCTGCTTGTCGGTCAGGTGGTGCAGCCGCCCGCCCACGTCGCGGTAGCCCATGAGGTCGCCGTCGACCCAGATGCGGCCGCCGTCGATCGACTCGAGCTGGTTGATGCACCGCAGGAAGGTCGTCTTGCCCGACCCGGACGGCCCGAGCAAGCACACGACCTGCCCCTGGTGGACGTCCATGTCGATGCCCTTGAGCACCTCGTTGCCGTGGAACGCCTTGTGCACGTTGACGGCGTGCACCAGCGGTATGCCGGCCCGGCCCGCGTCTCGCGCGTCACCGTCACGCCCGGTGGCGGCGGGCTCCGTCATACGGCTGCTCATCAGTGGCTCCCCGTGGTCGCGAGCAGGCGGTTGACCTGCTGGTCCTTCTTGCTGGGCCGGGTCCCGAAGCCCTTGCCGAAGTGCCGCTCGAGGTAGAGCTGGCCGACCATGAGGACCGAGCACACGACGAGGTACCAGCACACGGCCGCCATCATCGTGGGCATGATCTGCAGGGTCCGCTGCCCGATGACCTGGGTCTGGTAGAAGAGCTCGGCGCTGATCGGCACGGCCGACAGCAGCGAGGTGTCCTTGACCATGGCGAGGGTCTCGTTGCCGGTGGGCGGCACGATGACGCGCATGGCCTGCGGCAGCACGATCCGGCGCATGGTCTTGCCGCCGGGCATGCCGAGCGCCTGCGCGGCCTCCCGCTGCCCCTGGTCGACGGACAGGATCCCGGCGCGGGCGATCTCGGCCATGTAGGCCGCCTCGGACAGGCCGAGCCCGATGACACCGGCCCACAGGGTCGACGAGAAGGCGTTGACGTCGATCTGGGTGA